>CAMWUU010000276.1 GCA_947177515.1 uncultured Lachnospiraceae bacterium | reverse complement strand
CCTCAATCAGCCATTCCATCCGGTGCGTTAATTGTTTTGCCTGTTTTAGGCGGGCAGCGTATTCCGCATCCTCCCCCCGCCCTCCCATTGTTTCAAGTGTCAGGTTAAGCGCCGTGAGCGGAGTCCTGATCTGATGTGAAATATCTGCAATCGAATCAGCCAGATATTTCTTGTCCTTTTTTAATTTCTCTGCCTGGGTCTGTAAAGTATCTGTGATCTTAGCCAATTCGTTGGCCACTACTTCGGTTTCTCCCTCCTCGTAGTTTTTAAAACGCACGTGGTAATCCCCATGTAAAAGCCTGTCCATATCAAGCGCCAGCGCCCTAAGTTTCCTTTTCCTTAGGTATCCAAAATAAGCGGTGGGCAGTGCACAGGATACCACACAGCCCACCGCTAACAACGCCGCATAACGGGACAGGAAAAGCCCTACGGTTGTCCCCAAAATTCCAACGGCAAGGTATATCCATATCAGGATTCCATCCCTTTTTTCCATAAATGCCCCCTAAGCCCTGTATCCGACCCCGCGCACCGTCTTTATGCGCTCCGGTTTGGCCGGATCGTCCTCAATTTTTTCCCTCAGCCGTTTAATATATACCGTAAGCGTATTGTCATTGACAAAATCGCCCCCCACATCCCAAAGTTCAGCAAGAAGTTTCCCCCTCGGTACAACATTTCCCTTATTCTGGCAGAAAATCAAAAGCAGACGGTATTCTAAGGCTGAGAGCATGATTTCTTTCCCATCCCTGCTCACCGCCGCTTTGTCCGCATCCACGCGGATACCATAAAAGTCATAGACTGAAGGTCTTTTCCCGCCCCGGCGCAGCACCACCCGGATGCGGGAAAGCAGTTCCCTAGGACGGAATGGTTTGCGGATATAATCCTCCGCCCCAAGTTCAAGCCCTGTGACCACACTGTACTCGTCGCCGGAAGCCGTAAGGAAAATATCCGGCACTTGGTATTCCTCCCTTATTTTTCCGCAGAGGGAAAAACCATTGCCGTCCTTTAAAGAAACATCGAGCAGCACTAAGTCAAACCCACCCGCATCAAGCCATTCCTCCGCTGCTTTCTGCCCCGGTGCGCACTCTGTCAAAAAGCCCTCCTGCCGCAAAAAAGTACTGAGGCTTGCGGCAATCATCGGATCATCCTCCACCAGTAATATCCGCTCCATAATCCCCCCAAAAAGTTAACCCGCAGACTTATCCACGCAGATATTCTGCTGCCGAAACTGCCGCGTTCGCACCGTCCGCTGCTGCGGTTACCACCTGTCTTAATGCCTTTGCGCGCACGTCGCCCGCAGCGAAAAATCCTTCCATTGATGTTTTCCCCGTTTCATCCGCCAGCACATAACCAATTTGATCAAGTTCTGCAAAGCCTTTTAATAATCCGGTCTGCGGTTCCATGCCTACGGCAATAAAAAGCCCCTGGCATTCTATTTTTCTACCGTCTAAAAGAGCGATCCCGGAAACTTTATTTTCCCCTTCCACTGCGGCAATCCCTGCCGGGGCAAGGATTGTAACATTCTCTTTTTCCCTGAGTTTTAAAAGGGTTGCCTGCGCACCGCGGAATTCTTCCCTGCGGTGGATCAGGTACACTTTGCTGCATAATTCAGATAAATAAAGTGCATCATCCAGGGCGGTATTTCCTCCGCCCGCAACCGCAACGGTTTTATTCCGGTAAAATGCTCCATCGCAGACCGCACAGTAGGAAACACCGCGGCCAGCTAACTCCTCTTCCCCCGGCACATTAAGATGTCTGTGCGCCGCCCCCGCAGCATAGACCACTGTCCTAGCAACAAGCGTGGTACCGTTTCCAAGCAGGACATGAAAAAGATCGCCCTCTTTTTTGATTCCCACCACTTCCCCTTCTAGGAACTTTGCCCCGAAATCCTGTGCATGCCTGCGGAATGCTTCCCCCATGTCATAGCCGTTCATCCCCGGCATCCCCAGGTAATTATCCACCTGTCTGCTCAAGACAACCTGCCCAAGTTCCATGTAGAGTTTTTCCAGCACGGTCACTTCAAGGTTTGCCCTCCTTGCGTAAATTGCAGCGGAGAGACCCGCAGGTCCGCTGCCAATAATTAGTACATCAATCATTATAGTACCTCCCGTATCTTGTTTTTTTTGCAGTCAGATCACATAGAACCAGCTTTCATCCTGGCCGATTTCCATCCCCTTAATACCGCCCTTGTTGATATAGTCCATGGAAAGTTCCAAGTTCTTGATGCTTACGCGTGTTCCAGCGGGGATGGAGGCTGTAATAAAGGCGTTGCCGCCAATCACCGAACCCGCCCCGATCACGGTTTCGCCACCTAGGATGGAGGCACCGGAATAGATGGTCACATTGTCCTCGATCGTCGGATGTCGGCGTTTGTTCTTAAGTTTTTGCCCGCCCTTTGTGGAGAGCGCACCGAGCGTTACGCCCTGGTAAATTTTTACATTATCCCCAATTATCGTGGTTTCACCAATAACAATCCCCGTGCCATGGTCAATAAAAAAATACTTCCCAATGGTCGCGCCCGGATGGATGTCTATACCGGTCAGGCTATGCGCGTGTTCCGTCATAATGCGCGGGATTAACGGCACGGATAATCGATAAAGTTCGTGCGCGATCCGGTTCACCATAATGGCGTACAGGCCGGGGTATGAAAAAATAATCTCATCGGTATTGTAGGCGGCCGGGTCGCCGTCATAGGCCGCCTGCACATCGGTTTCAATCAGCGCCCGCACTTTTGGGATGCACCTTAAAAATGCCACGCATTTTTCCCCCACAAGCCCTTCCAGTTCTTTTCTATCCCTGTCCGCATATTCTTTCATATGTTCGGATACGATCATGACCTGGCGGTTTAGGTGGTACAAAACATCCTCGAGCAGCATGGTCAGATTATTTTTCTGCGTATAGAATTTGTATTTTTTGTTTTTAAAATACCCCGGGAAAATAATCTGCTGCAATTTGTTTACAATCCCGATGATCGCTTCCTTATCAAGCTGGTTGACCGTGTCCAAACGATTTATTGTCTGCTCGCTTTTGTAGTCACCAAGGATCTCCTCGACCAGCCCGCCGACCTCCTGTTCCACGTCAATATCCATAATGCCCCCCTAATCTGTAAAGACCAATATAACACTATTTACCAGGACACGCCTGAAACTACCATTTGACACACCCTAATAAATGCAGATATGATAATTTTTGTTAAATACCTGCCCCGGCAGAAGCTTGTTGATATATTCTTTTTCCTCCAGCGTCCCGCTAAAATCCACACTATCACAGCGCCCGTACCACGGTTCGATACACACGAACGGGGCAATTTTTGTGCCGGATGGATTTGTTGTGCTGGATGGTGCCCATACACCAAAGAGCGGCGCGTCAAATTTCACTGCCAGGTAAATCTTTCCATCCGCCCCCGCAAGCGCCACCTCCCTGGTCTGGTGTCCCTCAATCACATAGGCATCCATATCGAACAAATGTTCGTCTATCTTTACTGCGCCATAAGTCTTTCCGCCAATTTCCTTTTTTTCCAGTTCAAGCTGTGTCAGTCCCTTAGCGGCAAGTCCCCCCTCAAGCATCCTGGTATTAAGAAGCGGGACACCTTCAAACAGGATTTCACACCGGTCACTTGTTTCCCCAGAAAGAGGACACAAAAAGGCAGGGTGGCCTCCGATGGAAAAATACATATTTTCTGTTACGGAGTGGTTCTGCACCCGCCAGAGTATGATTACTTGGTTATGGAACAGCCGAACCCCGGTTTCCAGTTCAAACTCAAAAGGATAGACCGCCCTGGTTGCTTCATCCGGCAGCAGCCGGTGCCAAATCTCTGTGCCGTTATTGGAAACAAACATAAATTCCTTATCTCGGGCAAAACCATGCTGTAAAAGCGTGTAATCCTTCCCGCCATAGCGGTAAGTTTTATTCTTAAGCCCTCCCACAAACGGAAAGAGCACCGGCGCATGCCGGTTCCACCAGACCGGATTTGCATTCCAGAGATACTCTTTCCCGATTGACTTTTTTACAATGGATACAAGTTCCCCGCCATGGTCGGAAACCTGCACGATCAGTTCTTCATTTTCAATAGTGTGTACTGCCATAATGACCTCCCCTTTTTCTTTCCTGTTTATAATCCTGCCGTTGGCTATCCCTCACAGCTTCCGATAAACGCATTCCAGATTTTTTCCATATCCCGGTCGGAGTCATACAGATGCTCCGGATGCCATTGTACCGCAAGAAAAAATTTATGATTTCTTTGTGATATTGCCTCAATTACCCCATCCGCTGCCAAAGCATCAAGTTCCAGGTTAGCCCCCAGGGTCTTAATGGCCTGGTGGTGGAAGGAATTCACCAATAGTTTCTCCTTCCCCACAATATCATACAATAGTGTGTCCTTTTTTACACGCACCGAGTGGGTCTGCACGGCATCGCCCGCTTTCTGGTAATGCCCAACCATCCGATTGCCAACCCCCTCTCCCAGACCGTCCTTTCCCAGGTCTGCAAAAAGATCCTGGAACAAGGTTCCGCCAAGTGCTACATTTATAACCTGGATGCCCCGGCAGATCCCAAATACGGGTTTTCCCGTGCGCAGGATGGCAGGCAGCAGACCGATCTCCACGGTATCACGCCCATTAAGGATGTCACCACATCCCGCCCGGGTTTCTTCCCCAAATAAAAGGGGATTCACATCCGGTCCCCCGGGGTAGAGAAATCCATCAAACCGCCCTAATATTTCCTCCAAATCCGCCACCCCTGAAAAAAGCGGCAAAAGCAGCGGGATACCGCCCGCCTTTTGTACCGAATCAAAATAATCTTTTCCGATCATCAGGCGCGCATCCTTTGCGCTATATTGCGGCAGGATGCCTATCACAGGTTTTGCCATTCCATCCCTCCCCATCTCTTATATCCAAATCGATTTACCTTCCCCGCTTTTTTTGTCCCCCTTTTTTCGTCTTTATTTCCCCGTTCCTCGGTTGGCCAAGTACTGGTCGGTTATGTTATAAAAAACGGACCCGGCCGCCGAAGAGGAGAGGG
>CAMWUU010000275.1 GCA_947177515.1 uncultured Lachnospiraceae bacterium | reverse complement strand
CAGTAACCCATGCCGGCGCGCAGACCACCCATAAGCTGGAAAATCGTATCTTCCACATTGCCCTTGTAGGCAACACGCCCCTCGACTCCTTCCGGGACAAGTTTTTTTGCATTTGTCTGGAAGTAGCGATCCTTGCTGCCGTTCTCCATGGCCGCAATGGAACCCATGCCCCGGTACACCTTGTATTTCCTGCCCTGGAAAAGTTCGAATGTCCCCGGGCTTTCCTCACAGCCTGCAAAAATACTGCCCATCATGCAGACATTCGCCCCCGCTGCAATCGCCTTCGCGATATCCCCAGAATACTTGATACCACCATCCGCGATCACTGGGATTCCATATTCTTTTGCCACAGCATAAGCATCCATTACTGCCGTGATCTGCGGCACACCAATCCCCGCCACAATACGGGTTGTACAGATGGATCCCGGCCCGATACCGACTTTTACGCAGTCAACCCCGGCCTTAATCAGTGCCCTCGTTGCTTCGCCGGTTGCCACATTCCCTGCAATAATCTGAAGTTCTGGATACGCTTCGCGCACCATCTTTACCACGCGCAGCACATTAGCCGAATGCCCATGCGCGGTGTCGATCACAATCGCATCCACATGGGATTTCACAAGTGCCGCCACACGGTCTAAAATATTGGCTGTCACACCGACCGCGGCTGCACACAAAAGTCTGCCCTGTTCATCCTTAGCGGCAAGCGGATACTTGATCGCTTTCTCAATATCCTTGATCGTGATAAGACCTTTTAAATTGCCCTCCCCGTCCACGATCGGGAGTTTCTCCTTGCGCGCTGAGGCAAGAATCTTTTTCGCCTCCTCAAGCGTGATGCCCTCCCGTGCCGTCACAAGGCCTTCACTCGTCATGGATTCCCGTATCTTCTTGGTGAAATCCGTTTCAAATTTCAAGTCGCGGTTTGTGATAATGCCAACCAATTTCCTGCCCTGTGTGATCGGAACCCCGGAAATACGGTATTTTCCCATCAGCTCGTCCGCGTCTTTTAAGGTATGTTCCGGAGTCAGTGAGAATGGATCCGTGATGACACCATTTTCCGAACGCTTCACCTTGTCCACTTCCTCCGCCTGCTCCTCGATGGACATATTCTTGTGGACAACACCAATTCCGCCCTGCCTTGCCATCGCAATTGCCATCCGGTGCTCCGTTACCGTATCCATCCCCGCGCTCATCAACGGAATGTTCAATTTGATCTTCTTTGTCAGACAGGTCGATAATTCCACTTCGTTCGGAATCACCTCGGAATATGCCGGAACGAGCAGCACATCATCAAAGGTAATGCCTTCACCAATAATCTGTCCCATTCTCTTGTCCTCACTTTCTTGAAATTATGATTTTGCAAATGATAATTTGTAAGATTATAACCTCTTTTCTGGACAATGTCAACTCCGATTTTTTTCGTTTGGAACCACTATCCGGCTTATTGCAAAGCAATGATAACTGATCCTAATAGTCGGATACCTTCCTTGGAGCTTTCTGTTTGATCATCGCTACCATCTTCTCACTCGGCTCAAACAAAAGCTTCGTTAACTGCTCCCCCTGGCGTACAATAATCGCAAACGGTTTTATGTCCCGCTCCCTTGATGTAAAGTCCACCGTCTTTACATTTGGGTTATTCTGATAGGAATCGAGGGCATGGGAACCTGCCGGAGCCATCTGCTCA
Source organism: uncultured Lachnospiraceae bacterium (assembly GCA_947177515.1). Taxonomy (GTDB): domain Bacteria; phylum Bacillota; class Clostridia; order Lachnospirales; family Lachnospiraceae; genus RGIG4057. The sequence continues at coordinate 3,363 of CAMWUU010000275.1, read as the reverse complement.
ACATTTTCAAAATCAATACGCATCGCGGTCTTGCGCTTATTGCCACTGTAGATCTTATCGAAATCAAGCTGGCCGTCACAAAAAACATACTCAATCTCCACACTCAGGTACGGGAAGACAATCACGCAGACCAAAATCAGCACACCCACTGCCACAATGGCAAACGGTCCGAAATACGCCATGCCAAACAGGAGCACAAAGATAACCGCTGTGACCAACAGCACCTTAATCAGCAGGTTGACCGGTGACGACTTCTGCTTTACTGACGCTTCCGCATAAGATTCGTTCATAAATTTTCCCCATTTCTGCGCTGCTATTTTGCATGTTGCACATTCCTTGCCGACAGCGCACAGACAAGGTGCCTTAAGGACAAACTGTTTTGCAGCCCGTCCCCATAGAATAGACTAATTATACTTCATTTCGAGAAAAAAAGGAAGAGTTTTTATAGGAATTTAACAAAAGACAGCACAGGTATTCCCATGCTGTCCTTTTCATTTCTAATATTTACAAAATAATCTGTTCTTAAAATCCCTGGAACAAACCTTTTAGCGGATTACATCATGCCCATTCCGCCTGCGCCGCCAGCCGGCATAGCCGGTGCATCTTCCTTGATGTTCGCTACTGCGGACTCGGTGGTTAGGAACGTGGAAGCTACGCTGGTCGCATTCTGGAGTGCGCTCCTTGTTACCTTTGCAGGGTCAAGGATTCCTGCTTTAACCATATCCGTATACTGCTCCGTCAGGGCATCAAAACCGATGCCTGGCTCAAGTTCCCTTACCTTATTCACAATTACAGAACCTTCAAGCCCTGCATTTGCTGCGATACAGGAAAGCGGAGCTTCCAGTGCCTTTAAGATAATGTTAGCACCGGTCTTCTCGTCGCCTTCAAGCCCTGCTGCAACCTTTGCCACTTCCTTGGCTGCATGGATATATGCGGAACCGCCGCCCGCAATAATACCTTCCTCAACAGCAGCTTTTGTTGCTGCAAGGGCATCCTCAAGACGAAGTTTGCTCTCCTTCATTTCTGTTTCGGTAGCAGCGCCAACACGGATCACCGCAACGCCGCCCGCAAGTTTGGCAAGCCTCTCCTGGAGTTTCTCCTTATCGAAATCGGAGGTTGTTTCCTCGATCTGATGACGGATCTGCGCAATCCTTGCCTCGATCTCGCTCTTCTCACCGCAACCGTCCACAATAATTGTATTCTCCTTCTGCACCTTGACGGACTTTGCCCGGCCAAGCTGTTCCATTGTTGTATCCTTAAGGTCAAGCCCTAACTCTTCGGAAATCACCGTGCCGCCGGTTAAGATTGCAATATCCTTTAACATTTCCTTCCTGCGGTCGCCATAGCCCGGAGCTTTTACTGCAACCACATTGAAGGTGCCACGCAGCTTGTTTACAATCAGGGTGGTGAGCGCTTCGCCTTCCACATCCTCCGCAATAATCAAAAGCCTTGCGCCGCTTTGTACAATCTGTTCAAGCACTGGCAGGATCTCCTGGATATTGGAAATCTTCTTATCCGTAATAAGGACATATGGATTATCAAGGTTTGCTTCCATTTTATCCATATCCGTTGCCATATAAGCGGAAATATAACCACGGTCAAACTGCATACCTTCTACCAGGTCAAGCTCGGTCTTCATGGTCTTGGATTCCTCGATGGTGATAACACCGTCCTTGGAAACTTTTTCCATTGCATCCGCAACCAACTCGCCCACAGCCTCATCCCCTGCCGAAATCGCTGCTGCCTTTGCAATCTGCTCCTTGCCCGTTACCGGGGAACTCATCCCTGCAATTGCTTCAACTGCACAATCGGTTGCTTTTTTCATACCCTTTCTCAAAATAATCGGGTTTGCGCCCGCTGCAAGGTTCTTCATCCCCTCATTGACCATGGCCTGTGCTAAAACGGTTGCAGTGGTAGTACCGTCACCTGCCACATCATTGGTCTTCGTTGCCACTTCTTTCACTAACTGTGCACCCATATTCTCGAATGCATCCTCAAGGTCGATTTCCTTTGCAATGGTTACGCCGTCGTTCGTGATCAGCGGTGCGCCAAAGGACTTATCAAGGACAACATTCCTTCCCTTTGGTCCAAGCGTAACCTTTACGGTATTTGCAAGCTTATTTACACCAGCCTCCAGGGCTGCCCTGGCCTCTGCGCCATACTTAATTTCCTTTGCCATGATTGATTCCCTCCATTTATAGTTTTACTGGCCATATTACTTTCTTCACTTTGCCTGATTTGGATTAATCCTCCACAATCGCTACAATATCATTCTGCTTTACAACAATGTACTCATCCTCGCCAAGTTTTACCTCGGTGCCGGAATATTTCGAGAAAATAACCTTGTCGCCAACCTTTACCTGCATTGTAACTTCCTTGCCGTCAACCACACCACCAGGTCCTACTGCAATTACCTCCGCCTGCTGCGGCTTTTCCTTTGCCTGTCCTGGCAGGACGATACCGGATTTTGTCGTTTCTTCTGCAACGAGCTGCTTCAACACAACCTTGTCACCCAACGGTACTAACTTCATAATGAATTCCTCCTTCAACCGCCGCCCATGACGGCTCAATTTTTGTCGTTATTAGCACTCAATGATATCGAGTGCTAATCATTAATCTATATATTAGTGAAAAGTGGCCGAAAATGCAACTTGCTATATGTTTCCATATGTATCATTTTTCCGATTTTTTATTAGAAATACTCTCTTATACTCTCATTTCCTCCCTTATACTCTTTATTTCATTTTTTGTTCCGGAATCCGGAATATGATAAACTGTCCGCAATAAACTTTACGGAGGTATCCCATGTATGATGTAATCATAATCGGAGCAGGTCCCGCCGGGGCAACCGCTGCCAAAATACTGGCAGAAAATGGCTGTCGGGTTCTTTTGGCTGAAAAATATAAAATGCCGCGTTACAAATCCTGTTCCGGACAGTTAATTAAAAAAAGCCTCACCCTAATCGAACGCTATTTTGGCGAACCAGTTCCCTCTTTTACAACCTGCCGTCCCGCCGAAAACCGTGGGATGGTCTTTACTGATGACCTTGGGCGCTCCTTCCTCTTCGAACAGCCGGGCTTAAATGTATGGCGCAGTTCCTTTGATGCATGGCTTGCCCAAAAAGCTGTGGCAGCAGGTGCAAAACTTGAAGATGGACTTACCGCAATCTCCTGTAAACAAGGGATTTCTTGCAAACAAGAGATTGCTTATTTACAAGGGACTTCTTGTTTGCAAGAATTTTCCTGCCCACAGGAAATTGGCAGCAAATCTTCCCGAAAGGACCCGGGAATGCCTGACCCTGTCCGCATACTCTTCCAAAAAAATGATGGGAGCCACACAGAGGAAATGGCAGATTATGTTATT
>CAMWUU010000274.1 GCA_947177515.1 uncultured Lachnospiraceae bacterium | reverse complement strand
AGCACCACCTGTAAAGCTTTTTTCTTTACAGGTGGCAGTATAACGGATTTTCCCGGGAATGTCAAGCTTTTTTTCATTTAATTTTTTCATCCCATCCCCTTGACCCAACCCAGGGCAGGCAAAATACATTTTCTTTATCTAGCGCACGACGGCAACCCGATCCATCCCATAATAAAAAAGCACCTCTGCCGCATCTTCCCCGATTTCCTCCCCGCTGACCACAACCGCAACCGCAGGAGGACAGGAAACTGCTGCAGGCCCCATTATACGTCCAACCGCTTCCCTTACGGGAAGCAGTTCATATGGGCTAAATACTGCCTCCCTCACGCTAAGGACACGGCGCGGCGGCAGAAAAGCAGGCGGCCTGCGGCAAAGTTCCTTTCGCACTGCAAGTTTTTTAATACAGGCAAGAAGTTTTCGGTAGTCTTCTTCCTCGTTTTCCGGTGTAAACATAAATACTACAAAATCCGGATCCGCATACTCACACTCCACACCCCCCGCACGCAAAAGGCTGGCCATCTCCCGCCCGTCATAACCACATTTTGCAGCAGCAACTGTAATTTTAAGAGGTTCCTTCCCATAAAGAACCCATCCATGAAATAACAGTTCCCCACGCAGTTCATCAAGTCTTCCCACACATTGGGCAAGGCGTTTTTCATACCCATTAGCAAGATATCGGTTTGCTAGGTCAAGCGACTGCAATATCAGATAGGAAGGACTCGTTGAGCCAAACATGGAAAGCGCCTGCCTGACATAGGGTGCCATTGTTTTAGCAACACTTCCCGCAAGATGTAAATAAGCGCCCCCCGTCAGAACAGGCAATGTTTTGTGGGCGGAATCACAGCACAGGTCAGCCCCCAAATCAAGCGGGTGCGCCGCAGGCTCAAGAAAATGCTGGTACGCCCCATGCGCATTGTCCACCAAAAGCAGCGTGCCAAACCGGTGTGCAACCTGCGAAAGCACATGGATATCAAGGAGTCCGCCCAGATAATCCGGACTAGTCAGAAAGACCGCCACAACAGGAAACCCCACTTTTTTAAGGGTGGCAAAAAGCCCTTCTTCTGAAACCGGGCAGCAGCATAAATGGTAATCTTCCTGCTCTTCTGGCCACAGCCAGACAACATCAAGACCAAGCAGCGCCACCGCCGCCAGAAAAGACTTGTGTGCATTCCTGGCCGCTACAACCACTTTACGTTCCTTAAAGTTTTCCCCATGCAGCTCCTTAAACCGCATCAAAGCCAGAAAAAGCATTGTCTTAACACACTGGGAAGAACCTTCCGCAGAATAAAAAGTATTCCCCGACCCAAACAGGAAAGAAGCATTCTGCTCACTTTTTTCTATAATCCCCCCCGCCTCATACAGGGAATCCGCCCCAAAAACCTCCGTGATATCAAATGCTTCCACTCCAAGGGATCCTTTTCCTTTATGTCCCGGCATATGCAGCCTCACATTCCCCGCTGCCGCATATGCCTGCACAAAATCATAAACCGGTGTTTCCATCCGCACCCCCATATCCTATGATCTCAAGATTCCCGCCCTTGCAGCCTGTAACATGATTGCACATTCCATCCGCTTCCGAAACAACTTGCAGCCATACTCATAAATACCTTTTACCGAACCGGATGCATGGTATGCATTCGCCGCGCATCCTCCGGAACAATATAGTTTTGCCCAGCATTCCCTGCATTCCTCCCTGGCATAGGCATTGCAGGCACGGAATTCTTCCTGCGCCCCGCGGTTTGTCACACCGTCAAAGATATTGCCAAGACAGTATTTTTCCTCACCGACAAACTGATGGCAGGGATATAAATCGCCCCATGGTGTCACCGCCATATATTCCGTCCCCGATCCGCATCCGGAAATTCTCTTGTAAATACAAGGTCCTTCGGTCAGGTCAATCATATAATGGTAAAATGTAAATCCCTTCCCTTCCTTTTCCCTTTCAAGCATTATCTCTGCCAAGCGTTCATACTCGCGCAGGACAATCGGCAAATCCTCTTCTGTCAGCGCCGCCGCATCCTTTGGCGCACAGACCACCGGTTCCATGCTAAGTTCCGTAAACCCAAGTTCAAGCATTTGTTCAATATCCTTTGTAAAATCCGGGTTGGCATGGGTAAAAGTCCCCCGCATATAATAATTTTTCCCGCCGCGCGCCTCTACCAGCTTCTGGAATTTAGGGACAATGCGGTCATAACTTCCCGACCCCGCATAATCCACTCTCAGCCGGTCATGGATTTTTTTGCGCCCATCTAAGCTTAGGACAACATTACTCATCTGCTGGTTGGCAAACTCAATTACATCATCGTCAATCAGCATCCCGTTTGTAGTCAGGGTAAAACGAAAATTTTTGTGTCGTTCCTTTTCTATGCTGCGCGCATAGAGTACAAGCTGCTTTACCACATCCCAGTTCATCAGCGGCTCCCCGCCAAAAAAATCCACCTCAAGATTTGTGCGGCTCCCGGAATTCTCCACCAAAAAATCAAGCGCGCGCTTCCCGGTTTCAAAACTCATCAGGGCACGCTCCCCATGATATTTTCCCTGGCTTGCAAAACAATAGGAACAATTTAAATTACAGGTGTGCGCCACATGAAGACAAAGTGCCTTAACCACATTGCCAGAACGTTCTTTAAATCGGTCTGCGAGCGGCTCGTACTGATCCGGTGTAAACAGCTTTCCTTGCTCCTTTAAACTGCGCACATCCGCAATACAAAGTCGGATTTCCTCCTCACAGATATCCGGCCTGTCCCCATATTTTAAAAGCATCAGGGCAACAATTTCCTCCTCACTTTTTTCCGGATAAAGGGCGATGATATCATAAGCAACCTCATCGACCACATGCACTGACCCGGAACAGGTATCCAAAACAATATGATACCCGTTTAATATATATTGATGTACCATTTCATCCTCTCATTCCGCCGCATCCACGACATATTATGTACAAACGGGACTTTTTACCCTGTACAGAAAAAAGCTGCCGCAAATAAATTGTGGCAGCCTTCCTTGCAGTATTTTACTGCTCGTTCTTCTTTTCGCATTTCTGGTTCGCAATCCCACAACTGGTCTTGCATGCGGACTGGCAGGAAGTCTGGCACTCACCGCATCCGCCCTTCTTTGCCGTTTCGCAAAGGTTTTTCGTTTCTAAGGTCTGAATTCTCTTCATCACAATCTCTCCAATTCTAATTTCTTAATTCCTGCCTGCTGCACACAATTTCTTCACAGAGGCACAATTCGAGGAAAGTATAACATACGAAAAGTAAAAAGTCAAGAATTGCGCCCTCCAAATTTTTGGAGGATACAAACCTGCATCCATCGCCAAAAAATAAGGCTGCCGGAAATGACAGCCCGATTTTTATAAACACACTAGCAGGAGAAGCCTTCCTGTGCCTCACCATTAATTACAGGGTAAGCCATACCCTCAGTCACATTAATATAAACCTCTACACTTTTAAGCGCGGATGCCTTATTGCCGGCTGCAATCCATCTCTCCTTGGCGGTTTCGGCAACATTTTTCGTTTCGATATTCTTCCCCTCAAACTGGATAATTACTGCAGCATCCACGACCTTTGCCGCGCGCGCCGGCACTTTTACTTCCTGGATCTTTTTCTCTGCTTTTTCCGCAACTTTCTTAACGGTTCTCGATGCCCTCTTCCTTGTTACCTTAGGAGCTTCTTCCTCTACAGGATTAACCACTGCTGCCTTTGCCGCTGCATTCTTTGGAGGCCTGCCCGGTCTTCTTGCCGGTTTTACTTCCACCGTTTCCACACTCTTTGCAGCTTCCTGCTCCGCCGCTGCTTTTGTTTCCATAGCCGTATCTTTTGCAGCTTCTACCGGAGCCTGATTTTTCTTCCCTCTTGGCATATTCATATCTCCATTTCTGCGCTGCTCTTTTCATTCCGGTTTTTCGTAGGCAGCGCGCAGATACAAAATCCCGGTTAAAATAATTACGTCCCTGTCCCCATCCGAAAAATATACCATTGTTCCAAATACATTATCAGGATGTTAATTTGCAACAGGTTTATTGTTTACGCAAAAGATAATATTACAAACACGGAAAAAATGCAAGCAAAAATTATTTTATTTTTTAAAATATTCATTTTTCCCTTCATTTTATAACATATCTATATAAGACACAAATAAATAATTTATATAGGCCAATTCGCTAAAGAATTTCCCGGTACACACGCAGAACATTTTTATAAAAGATCCCCTCGACCTGGGTCTGGCTAAAACCTTCACCAAAAAGTGCATCTTCAAGCACCGGCAAATACGATGCATCGGGAAGTTCCGTATTCGTTGTAATCCCGTCAAAATCCGAACCAAGCCCGATACACTCCGTCCCCGCAACTTTCGCAATATGCTTAATATGCGCCACTACCTGCGCAATCCCCGCACAGAGTTTTTCCCCGGGTGCCGGGGTATGTAAGAACGTAGGTTCGAAATTAATTCCTGTCACACCGCCGCAGTCTGCCAATTTCTTTAACATATCATCTGTTAAATTGCGGACATTCCCGCAAACCGAACGCGCATTCGAATGACTTGCGACAAAAGGTTTTTTTGCGTATTTTACCACATCATAAAAACCGGCATCCGACAGATGGGAAACATCCACAATTATCCCAAGCCGCTCCATTTCCTGCAAAAATTCAATCCCCAGAGGCGTTAGGCCATTCGTGGTATCCGCAACATTTGGAACATCCCTTCTTTGATTTGGGTATCCCAAGCCATTTGGATAATTCCATGTAAGTGTAAGCATCCGTACCCCAAGCCGGTAAAAATTACGCAAAAAGGCAGGATTATTCTTGCACACACCACCCTCCTCAATCGTTAAGAGCGCGGATATTTTTCCGTCTTTTCTATTTTTCTCTATCTCCCCATAAGTTTTTACCGGGGCAATATACGCACTGTTTTCCTCCATTTCCCCGTAAAAAACATCCGCCAGTTCCATACACCACTCGAACGGATTTTCGCGTTTTTCTAAATTTACGAACATCGCAAAATTCTGGAGCAGGTAATCGCCTATTTGCATTTACTTAATGTCAATATGCGGCCCGTTT
>CAMWUU010000273.1 GCA_947177515.1 uncultured Lachnospiraceae bacterium | reverse complement strand
ATATATAATCCGCTCCCTGGCACAGAGCCATGGTTACTTCAAACTGGTTTTTCTGGCCGGTGGAAAAAGTTTTGAGCGGTTTTCTCATCGGCAGCCCGAAAAATTTCATCAGCCCCAAAAACCTCTTCTCCCGGAAAGTACTAAAATGCATCTGATAAAATTCCTGGTGCATCTGGGGACTTAAATTCGGAAAAAAAGAATGTTCACTGGTCGCAAAAGAAAGACGTGCAATATTGCTCCGGTTTATTTTTTCCCCGTCTAAAAGAACTTCCCCATCATATTTCAAAAATCCCAGGATACATTTTAAGAGCGTTGATTTTCCCGCGCCATTTTCCCCAAACAGTCCGACAATCTCACCCTGTCCAAGCTTTAACCCCACCTCATTCAATGCCCGGATGGCACCATATTTGCTATAATAAATCTTTTTTACATTCTTGATTTCCAGCATTCTTATCCCTCCTATGGCAGGCACCCCTTTGGTACCATAATCAAATATACAATATAATACAGAAAATATAGCACGGCCAGGCACACCGCCCCCGCCACAACACCAAAAAGCGGTACCTGCACACAGCTTTTTAAAAGTTTTCCCCGCCCCGGCAGCCTGCGCATCAGATAAAGACATTTTTCCGTGGACTTATAGTACATATAATGAACAACCATCATTGCAGTAAGATAAAGGAAAAACGGGACAAAAAACATCCAGTCCCCCTCCACCAGCCGACCAAATGGTTCCACCAATTCCCCTTCCTTAAATACTTTTACCCACCGGATTTTATCCCCCCATCTTTCATACTCATAATAATACAAACTCTCAATCGCCCGGTACAGTTTCAGATAATAACGAAGACTAACCACCACACCGCCCCCAAACAAAAGGAATGCCCATTTCCATTCCCGCTCATAATTAAAACCGGGCGGAAAATATTTCCTTGTAATAATCCTTCCTCTTACCATACAACTCCCCCTTCCCAGGTTTAATTCCCCTTTCTCCCATATTGCAGGCTATTCATACCATTCAAGCTTCCTTTTTGTATTTCCATACAAGCCATACCGCTTCTGCAACCTCAAGCAGATACGTTAGAATACACGCAAAATCCGTAAAGTTCCATCCAATCCCGCTGTTAAACCATAGCGCCGTTATCAAGAAAACAAGTACGGGCAGCACATAATCCCTTTCCCAGAAACCACGCGCCGCGCCAAGTGACAGGGCAAACAGCAAAAGCAGGTTGCGCAGCCATTTCCCTATCTCTTGCATAGGAAGCAGACAATGCAAAAACTCAATGCGGTAAAATGCCAAAAACAACCCCTGGGTTGACTTCCCCGCTGAACCACCCCATACTTTGACCGCCAGGATGGCAATCCAGATCTGGATAATCAATACAAAAACAAGACAGAGAAAATTGTAACCTGCTTCAACCAGGAAAATATCCCTGCCAGTAAGTTTTAAACGGCGCAGTGTATCCCCGCCTTTTGTACCCATAACCCCCTCTAAGTGCGCCAGCAGAATAAAAATCAGACCGAGTGCTACAAGAAAAACTCCATAGGCCAAACGGTTATATAACGTACTTTCCATCCCAGATCCGTTTTGGGCAGCAACCGTAAACAACACAGTTTCCACCAACACCATGGCAGCGAGTACCGCCCCCAGTTTCCGAATACTTCCTCCCACAAGGAGCGCCAAAAGGGAGAGCCTTTTATCCGTCACTTCCCCATTCTTTTTTATTCTGTACCGTTTTATCCCTTCCATAAAAAACCTCCCCTTCTTATCCATCCCTTTCTTTTTTCCAAAGTTCCCCTGCCAGCTTAAGGGCTTCCTGCTCTCCCACCCCAAGCTGGCGCATTGCCTCCACCCATCTTCCTGTTTCTTCCAGTGTCAGTTCCCTGCGGATGCGATGCATTGTATCCTTGTCCACACTGGTGTAACTTTTTGCACCCAAACGTGAAACAAGTATTCCCTCCTCCTCCAACATCCGAAACGCCTTCTGGACAGTATTTGGATTCACACCAAGCAATGCGGACAATGCCCTGCGGGAGGGTACTTCCTCCTGATTGCCGATCACCCCCGCGGCAATCCCCTGTTTGACAAAACGGATGATTTGCAGATAAATAGGGCTTTTATCCGTCAAGAAAAACCCATCAAATGATACCATCTCTTACCCCGTTCCTGCTGCGGGCTTTACCCGCAAGATTATATCAATCGGAAGTCCACGCTTCCTGAGTTATGGTTTCTTAACTGTATTATATAACTAATACAGTTTACTGTCAAGGACTTCGCATTTTCCTTTAAAAAAACAGGGCATATCAAAGCTCCAAGCTTCCATATGCCCTGTTTTCCCTTAATTTTTGGGGAATACCTTATCAAAGTAATCCCTTGCCTCATCCCTTAAATTTTCATCTTCCCGGAATCCCTGGAATTCTTTTCCTCCTTCATTTCCTTCCGTGTTTCCTCCTTCGTTCTCCCCCATTCCTTCCCCTTCATTTCCTTCCGTGTTTCCTCCTTCGTTCTCTCCCATTCCTTCCCCTTCATTTCCTTCTGTATTACCTCCTTCGTTCTCCCCCATTCCTTCCCCTTCGTTTCCTTCTGTATTTCCTCCTTCGTCCTCTTCTCCATCTTCCTCCTCTTTCGGCGGTCTTGTATCCGTATACATAACGAACTCCTTTGCTGGAAGTCCCTCATGTAACTGGTTCATGTATCTCTGCCAAATTTTTCCAGGATACGTACTCCCCATCAGGTCATCCATTGCCTTTGGCATATCACAACCAACCCAGACTGCTGTTGTATAATATGCCGTGAATCCCGCAAACCACCCATCCTTCTGGTTCGTTGTCGTGCCGGTTTTTCCCGCTGCAATCTGCCCATCCACCTTTAATTTGCGCCCGGTTCCGCTTTCCATAACCCCCTGCATACAGGCTGTCATCATCCGCGCCGCATTGGTCGCATAAACTTTCTGGGATTTTTCCTCCCCGCCAACCAGCACATTCCCCTGTGCATCCGTAATCTTCACAATACAGGTTGGCTCCCTGTAATTCCCGTCGTTATAAAGTGCCGCATAACCGCTGGCAAGCTCCACCGCGCTCACGCCGTAGGTAAAACCGCCCAGTGAAACTGCTGGGACATAGTCCGTATCCACAATGCGCCGAAACCCCATCTGTAACAAATAAGAAAGTCCGACTCGTGGGGTAAGTTCTTCGAATAGCTTCCAGGCAACTGTATTTTTCGACACCGCAATCGCATAACTAACAGGGATCTCCCCCGAATATACATTGCCTGAATTTCTCGGTCCACCCTCAAAGCGCTCATCCAGCACAATATCGTCCGGATACATCCCGCGTTCAAACATCGGCGTATACACAATTAAGGGCTTGATTGCACTGCCCGGCTGGCGGAAACTCTGATAGGCACGGTTAAGTGTATAGCCATCGCTTTCCTGGCTACGCCCCCCCACAATTGCCACAATGCGCCCGGTTCGGTTGTCAATGCATGCGGCTGAAGACTGTAATTTATAAATCCCACTGTCATTCACCTGCGTAAATCCAGACAACTCCGTATCCACTGCCTGCTGCAGCATTTCCTGCTTTTTTAAGTCAATCGAAGTATAAATACGGTATCCACCGGTAAATAAAGTTTTTTGGATGCGGTAATATGCCTCATAGTACCGCTCGTCATACTTTTCTTTATCCGCATCATCAAGAAATGAATTGCGGAACACAAACCCCTCCCTTGCCATCAGCGCCCGGATCGCACAATAATATGTATAACTCTCAGCATAGTCACGGATTTCTCTCTTGCCCTGTTTCAGCGTGATTTTCTCCTCCAGAGCCTGCCTGTATTCTTCTTCCCCAACCGCCCCCTCATCCCACATCTGTTTTAGGACTTTATCACGACGCATCATTGTATATTGGAAATTTGTTACTGGGTCATAATCCGTTGGATTGTTGGGAATTGCACACAGAAACGCAATCTGGGAGAGGCTTAGCTCCCCCACGCCCCTGCCAAAATATCCTACTGCTGCCGCCTGGATGCCGTAGTATCCGTTTGCAAAATAAATATTGTTAAGGTAAAACTCCATAATCTGTGTTTTGGAATACTTGCGTTCAAGAGCCATCGCAACAAAAATTTCTGTAATTTTACGTTCCCAAGTCACTTCATTGCTTAAAAATACTGTCCGTGCAAGCTGCTGTGTGATTGTGCTCCCACCCTGGTGAATTTCTCCCCTGTTCTTAATCAGTACAATTGCCGCCCGGATATTGGCAAGCAAATCCACGCCGTCATGCTCAAAAAATTTTCGGTCTTCTGTGCAGACCATTGCCTGCACAGCATATTTCGGGATATCCCCATATTCCAGATAATAAACATCCTTCTCTCCCTTTAAGCGTGAGATTAACTCACCGTCCGCCGCATAAACCAGACTGGTCTGGCTCGCCTTGAAGGTTTCCGTTGTGGAGCGCCGTACAAGGGTGTTCGCCTTTGACTGGTACGAGAGAAGCTGGTTTCCATATTTTGCATAAAAACCAATCCCCACCGCCAGTATGGCTATAAACAGAAGCGCAACCACAGCAAGCAGTGTCCGTTTCATCCCACGCCCAAGCCCGCGCAGGATACCACCACGCTTTTTCTTCGTTTTTGTTTTTTCCCCCCGTTCTTCCATCTGCCTGCTTACTGGCTGTTCCTCCTGCTCATTCGCCATCCCCTGCGACTGCCTGCTGCCCGCCTGCCCATTCGCCGTCCTCTGCGACTGCCTGATGCCTGCCTGCCCATTAGCCGTCCCCTGCGACTGCCTGCTGCTCGTCTGCCCGTCTGCCATCCTGTACTGCCTGCCTGATGGACTTATTGTCTGCCCGCTTACCGAACCTGCTGCCCGCCTGCCCCTGTTTATAGTGCGAACTGGCTGCGCTGTTTTTGCCAATCCTTCCACCTTCCCCCAATTTTTGGATATTTTTCCGAAAGAAAGCCCGCCGCGGCCATTCCCACGGCGGGCTTTCTTTCTAAAACAGTCAATCCGCTTCTACCTTGCCCGACGTGATAAACTACTCCATCATATCCATCAGGAACGGGAA
>CAMWUU010000272.1 GCA_947177515.1 uncultured Lachnospiraceae bacterium | reverse complement strand
CTCATAATCTCCCTGTAAAATATCTCATCGCAGCCAAGCTCCATGGCGAGGAGTCCCGCCAGGTTACCCACCAGAATCCCATGGTCAACTGCGTCGAACATATCATTCCCTACCGCATTTTCCGTTCCAAAAACGGACCATAAACGCTCATCAAAATCCTGTTGCATCCCGCTGCACCCTTTCTTCCAAGATTTTACAGTCTGTCCCGGTATTCACAAAGGAAGTTCTCTTTGCGCGCAATCATCTCATCGATCCTCCCAATGTAGTCCTTCAGGCTCTTTACATTCTCCACCCGCACCATCCTTCCGCCCCCCGGCATTACGAATTTCGTAGTTGCACCGGCACCAAGCGCAAGGATTGTCTGCTTCTCCTCCATAATTAAAATATTGTATAGGCCTTCCTTGCCCTGTTTTGCGTAGCCGACATTCTCAAGGTTCTCCGTCATATTCTTCTGCCGGTACAGATAGTATGGATGGTAGCCATTTTCCTCTGCAAACACCCTGCTTATGCGCAACATTTCCTGTACGCCGCTCGCCTCAAGCCCCACATATTCCTCGCGGTTTGTATTCAGTCGGGCTGCCCGCTTTACTGCCAGTGTATGTACCGTCAGGTTGTCCGGTGAAAGTTCCCCGATACGCGCAAGTGTTTCCGCCACATCCTGCGGCGTTTCTTTTGCAAGACCCAGAATAATATCCATATTGATATTATCAAAACCAAGTTCCCGCGCCATATAAAAAGTTTCGCAGATTTCTTCAACCGTATGCCTGCGCCCGATCAGATCAAGCGTTTCCTGTTTCATTGTCTGTGGATTAATGGAAATCCGCCGGATCCCATGCGAACGAAGGATGGATAGCTTCTCTTTTGTAATACTGTCCGGCCTCCCGGCTTCCACCGTGATTTCCTTTACAAAAGACAGGTCAAGATTTTCCTCCATACAGGTAAAAAGACGGTCAAGCTGCTCTGCAGAAAGCGTGGTAGGTGTACCCCCGCCCACATAGATGGTCTGCAAATGTTTCCTAAAAAGCGTCCCCTGCCTGCCCGCATAACGTATCTCCTTAAAAAGCGCTTTTAGGTACTCCTCCATCTGCCCACCATAAACGGCAAGCGGATACGATGGGAAGGAACAATAATAGCAGGTACTCGGGCAAAACGGGATACCGATGTACATGCTGTAGCCTTCCTGGTAGTCCATTCCCTTTAAAATTTCCCACTCCGTCCTTGCAACAGAAAGACTAGTCGCAATCTTTTCATCCGTGCAGAAATATTCTTCCCGCATAAAGCGGATAATTTCCTCCCCAGGTACGCCATTTTCCAGCCGTTCCAATACCTGTTTGGTCGGACGGATGCCAGTTAAAATCCCCCACGGCAGGCAAATGCCGCTCACCCGTTCCAAAACCCGGTATAGTGGGCGCATCAGGGAATTCCTGTATTCCCGGTGATAGACTTCCTCTTTGATAGTTTCATCCTTCCTTCCCCGGATATGGAATTCATCCGTGACCCAGGTATCCCCCTGCCTTACCGCAAAATATCCGTCCGCTTCCATCAGGTAAAAAGCATAATCCGGCCAGAATCCTTCCTTCCCTGTTAGCGCAAAAGCATCATTTAAAAATGAAATCCACTCCGCCCTCCCACAGAGATTGCCCTGTAATTCCCCTTTTTTGACCGTGAAATCGCAGCCGGGATAAAATGCCTTAATTAGAGGCTTTAAATCCTGCTCAAAATCCACGCCCCAGATCATCATGCCAAACATCAGTACAGATATCCCTCTTCATTCACATATGGATTGTTCTCTTTTTCATAGGCAACACTTGTTGCAGGTCCGTGCCCGGGATAAACCTTTGTCGCATCCGGCAGCACAAAAATCCGCTCTTTTACGGAATCAACCAGTAATTTCGCATTTCCGCCCGGGAAATCCGTGCGCCCCACCGATTCAAAAAAGAGCGTGTCACCGGAAAACAAAACCCCTTCCGCGTCAAAATAGAAACACACACCGCCCTTTGTATGTCCCGGTGTTGCAATCACTTTGCAGGAAAGCGCCCCAAAAGAAAGTTCTTCCCCATCATCAAATGTTTGATCCGGCACGACACTACAGGAAAACCCGAATGTCCGCCCCACATTCTGCCCCGGGTCCATACAAACTTCCCGCTCTGCCTTGCTGCAATAGAGCTTTACCGAAAATTCCTCCCGCAGTTTTTCCGCCGCCAGAATATGGTCAAAATGCCCATGTGTCAGCAAAATTGCCCGCAGGTTCAGGTCTTTTTCCCTGATCTTTTCCCCAATTTTGTCTGCTGCCGCACCTGGGTCAATCACAACTGCATCCTTTGTTTCCCCGTCGGAAACAATATAACAATTTGTTATCACGGCTCCCACCGCCAGCTTATCCACCGTCATCCCGTCGTCCTTTCCACATCAAGCACGCTCTCTATCCCGCGCAATTTCGCAATCAATGCGGCGAGCTGCTCTTTCCCATTAATCGCAAACCCGGCCTCTATCGTCGCCCTCCCCTGCTTGCTAGTACGCGCTATCAGGTTATTTAATTCTATTTTATTTTCCGTAAATACACGGGATACGTCTAGTAACACACCGCTGCGGTTATTTGCATAAATCCTGATCTCAGCATTGTAGCGGACATTCTCCCCGTCCTCCCCCGCCCCCTGTGCGCTCCATTCCGCATCAATAAGCCTTCTGCGCTCTTCCTCGGTAAGGTTCATCACATTGATGCAGTCCGTGCGGTGGATGGAAACCCCCCGTCCCCTTGTTACAAAGCCGACAATCTCATCGCCCGGCACCGGGGAACAACATCTTGAAAAATGTACCGCCACATCGTGGACACCCTGCACAACAATGCCACCCTTGCTGTGAACCTGTGCCACTTTATCGTTCTTAATCTCCGCAACTGCCTCAAGCACCTGCTCATCAGTTATTTCTTTCCTATATTTCTTATCGTACTCCTCCAAAAGCCGGTTGACAATCTGGCCTTCCTTAAGCCCGCCATGCCCGATAGCCGCGTAGATGGAATCCCAGTCGCGGAAGCCATATTTGCGCATACAGACTTCCATAAATTCCGTCTTCAACAAATCACTTAGCACAATATTCTTAGACTTGCAGTATGCTACCATCAGTTCCTTGCCGCGAAGAATATTGTCCTCCTTTAATTCCGCTTTGAACCACTGGTTGATCTTATTTTTCGCCTGCGTGCTTTTAACTAAACTCAGCCAGTCGCGGCTTGGTCCCCTTGAGTTCTGCGAAGTGATGACTTCAATGCGGTCGCCGTTCTGGATTACATAATCAAATGTAACCAGTTTCCCGTTCACCCTAGCTCCCACCATCTTATTGCCAACCGCGCTGTGGATGCTGTAGGCAAAATCAACCGGGGTCGAACCGGCAGGCAGGTTTTTCACATCGCCAGTCGGCGTAAAACAGTACACACTATCGGAAAAGAGATTAAGATCATTCTTCAACAGGCTTAAAAATTCCCGGTTATCCGACATATCCTTCTGCCACTCCAGAATCTGGCGCAGCCATGTCAGTTTCTCCTCCTCTGTCCGCTCCGGTGTCTTGCCATTCTGGGCTTCCTTATATTTCCAGTGCGCCGCAATCCCATATTCGGCAGTGCGGTGCATATCATAAGTCCGGATCTGGATCTCAAACGGCTGTCCCTTCGGTCCGATCAGGGTTGTATGGAGGGACTGGTACATATTGGCCTTTGGCATTGCAATATAATCCTTAAAGCGTCCTGGGATCGGCTTATACATCTCATGGATCACGCCAAGTGCCGCATAGCAATCCTTCACACTGTCCACAATAATACGGATTGCAAAGATATCATAAATCTGGTCAAAATTCTTGTGCTGGTTGACCATCTTTTTGTAAATACTGAAAAAATGCTTTACCCGACCATTGATCTTCGCCTCAATGCCAGCATCTTCAATCTGCTCACTCACTTCCGCTATTATGTCAGCAATAAACTTGTTGCGCACTTCCTTTTTGGAGTCAAGACGCTCCTCCAAATCTTTATAAACTTCCGGTTCCAGATACTTTAACGACAAATCATCAAGTTCAATCTTGATTTTCGAGATACCGAGCCGCTGTGCAATCGGCGCATAGATATCCATTGTTTCACGGGACTTCTCAATCTGTTTTGCCGGTGTCTGGTACTGCATGGTACGCATATTGTGAAGCCGGTCGGCAAGTTTGATCAGGATTACGCGGATATCCTTTGCCATCGCAAGGAACATCTTTCGCAGGTTCTCCGCCTGGATCTCCACCTTATCCTTCGAATAATTTAACTGCGTCAGCTTTGTGACACCATCCACTAAAAGCGCAACCTCCTCACCGAAATGCGCTTTTAACTCATCCACCGTTAAGACCGTATCCTCCACAACATCGTGTAGGATACCCGCAATAATCGATTCCTTGTCAAGTTCGAGTTCCGCTAAGATAATTGCGACACAGACCGGATGTATAATATAGGGTTCCCCTGACTTGCGAAACTGCCCTTCATGCGCCTTATACGCGACCTGATAGGCCTTTTCCACCATGGACAGATCGGTCGAAGGATGATAATTTCTTATGGTTTGCATCAAAAGATCATGCAGTTCCTCCACACTCGTAAAATCCTTCGGTGTAGCAAAGGGCATCTTTTCATCCTTATCATGTTTTTGTAGTAGTGTCCTTTCCTTTTCGTCCATGATCCGCCTCCAAATTTATGTAAGTTCCCGAGTTGCCTTGCATATTCCAAAATTTCAGCTAATCCCGCCCTTTTTTAGTTCCCGTCATAACAGATAACGGAGTCCACATTGTAACCCGCGAGCTTTTCCCTGCCGCAAAGCCCCGCAAGTTCCATTAAAAACACGATCTTAACTACCTCACCGCCAAGCCTCTCTATCAGCTTTATCATCGCCTTCGTAGTCCCGCCAGTCGCAATAAGGTCATCAATAATAACGACCCTTTGCCCCGGTTTTACCGCGTCCTTGTGGATTTCCACCACCGCCTTGCCATATTCAAGATCATACTCTTCCTCAATCGTTTCGCAGGGGAGCTTGCCCTTCTTGCGGATTGGCACAAAAGGCTTCCTAAGATTG
>CAMWUU010000271.1 GCA_947177515.1 uncultured Lachnospiraceae bacterium | reverse complement strand
AGTAAGTTATGAGAATGTTCCGATAACGGGTCTTGTTTGTCTGAATGGAATAGAGGGCAGACGGATTGATATGGAATTACATATTAGGCCGGTCAGCGAAGGAGAAATATTCCGCAAATTTGCCGTCCGTTTTGCACAGGATGATACCTTCCACACGGCGGTTAGTTTCCGCCCGCACGAGTCCATTGTGAAAGTGGACAGAAAATTTTCGGGTTCAAGACGGGCGCTTATTCACCAGAGAAGAAGTTTTGTAAGGACAGAGGGTGGGGAACTGAAACTTAGGATTATCCTGGATCGCTTTAGTGCCGAAGTTTTTATCAATGATGGGGAGCAGGTGATGACCATAACATTTTATACACCGCAGACAGCGGATGGGATTTCATTCTATGCAGATGGTACCGCGTTGCTTGATGTAGTGAAATATGATTTGATATAATTTTATTAAACGGAGGCTTTGGATGAAAAAATACGATGTTGTTGCATTGGGAGAAGTGCTGATTGATTTTACACAGAATGGAATAAGCGAGCAGGGGAATCCGATCTATGAGGCAAATCCGGGCGGCGCTCCCTGCAATGTACTGTCGATGTTAAGCCGCCTTAACAGAAAGACCGCGTTTATTGGGAAGGTAGGGCAGGATATTTTTGGAAAACGGCTGGGGCAGGTTCTAAGAGAGTGCGGGATTGATACTGCGGGACTTGTGACAGATCAAAATGTCCGGACAACGCTTGCATTTGTGGAAAGCCTGCCGGATGGGGACAGGGATTTTTCTTTTTACCGTAATCCCGGGGCGGATATGATGCTTGAGGAGGATCAACTGCGCCTGGATCTATTGAAAGAAACAAAAATTTTTCACTACGGAACACTTTCCATGACCCATGAAAAGGTGCGGGGGGCAACAAAGAAGGCAGTTTTATTTGCGAAGTAAAACGGCGCGCTTCTTTCCTTTGATCCAAACCTGCGGATGCCGCTTTGGAGGACGCAGGAAGAAGCAAAAGAACAAGCTGCCTACGGTTTTGCACACTGTGATATTTTAAAGATTTCGGATAATGAAATCCAGTGGTTTACCGGGGAGGAGGACTTGGATACCGGAATGAAAAAGCTGCGCCATCAATATGAAATCCCCCTTATTTTATTATCGATGGGAAAAGAGGGAAGCCGCGCTTATTATCGGGATCTGCGGATAAAAGCCGCCCCATATCTGCAGGAGAATACGATCGAAACAACGGGGGCAGGGGATACTTTTTGTGCATGTTGCCTTCACTTTATCCTGAATTGCGGGCTTGATGGGCTGAATAAAGAAATACTTACAGAAATGTTAAAATTTTCCAATGCGGCTGCTTCCATTATTACGACAAGACGGGGCGCATTGCGGGTAATGCCAACAAAGAAAGAGATAAAAACCCTGATGGATGAATATATGATCTGATAGTTAATACACCTTGCCTTATCCTGGAAAATCATGGGGGAATGAATTTTTGCAAATATATTTGGATTTAGGAAAAAGTAATAATTGCATAAATGGCGAAAATATGTTATACTGGATGTAAGTAGCAAAGTTTTGCGTAAGACATTTCCCAGGACAGGAGGGGATGGGGTGGACAACAGAGAAATAAAAAGGGTTACAATTAGTGAGGCAGCACCCGGTATGATTACGGCGCAGGATATTTACTCCAGGACAGATCAGTTGATTTTAATCAAGGATACCGTACTTGGGGCGGATTCGATCGCGAAGCTGATGCTTTACTCAGTGGGCGGTGTTTGGGTTTATGCTAAAGAGGGGCAGGAGCAGAAGGATGACGTTTACACTCAGACCCTGCGCAAAGGGACGGATTTTCTTGAATTTAAAAATATTTACGAAGATACCGTGAAGGCTGTCCAGGATACGCTTGAGCAGATTGTACTGGGCTCAGCGGAAATTGATCCGGAACTTCTGTATCATGATGTGAAGTCCATGATCGGGGGGACAAGGAGTAATGCGCATATTTTTAATATGCTGCACTGTATCCGTGACTATGATGACATGGTATTTGAGCATTCGGTTAATGTGGCGCTGATTTGTAATGTATTCGGTGATTGGATGCATCTTAATGAAGTGGACAAGCAGGTGCTGACGGTTGCGGGGCTTTTGCATGATGCGGGAAAACTGTTGATTCCGCCGCGCATCCTAAACAAGCCTGGCAGACTTACCGATGAGGAATTCGATATTGCAAAGATGCATGCGGAAAGCGGATATGAGATTTTAAAGGGCGCGAAAATCGATGAGAGGATTAAGAGGGCGGCGCTTGACCACCACGAGCGCTATGACGGTTCTGGCTATCCAGTGGGTAAGGCGGGCAATGAGATCGATATGATTTCGAGCATTGTCGGCATAGCGGATGTATATGATGCTATGACAAGCAGAAGGGCTTACCGCGGTGCATTCTGTCCGTTCGACGTGATCCGGATTTTCGAGGAGGAGGGCATGAACCTCTTTAACCCGCAGTATCTCCTGCCGCTTTTGGGGAAGATGGCGGAAACATATATCCATCATACCGTACTGCTCTCGGATGGCGGCAGGGGGGAAGTTGTGATGGTCCATCCACAGTCGCTGGCTTCGCCGGTGGTGCGTGTGGAAAATACATTTATTGATCTCGCAAAAAGTGATGTGCTTAAGATTGATGCAGTCTTGTGAAGGGCTGCATCTTCTTTTTGCGGAACTTAAAACAGTAAAATCCCGGACGGTACCCGGAAAGGATTTTCTGGGAGCCATGCGTATAGGGGTGGGGGATTATCAAAAAGGAGAGGATGCTATGGAATCAAGGGCGCAAAAGGCGGGAGAGCTTTTTATGGAGGGATGTAACTGCGCACAGGCCGTGTTTGTAACCTACGCGGATTTATATGGTTTTGATAGTGCGACAGCGATGCGGATTGCGGCATCGTTTGGCGCGGGAATGGGGCGTATGCGCGAGGTCTGCGGGGCGGTTTCGGGGATGCTTCTTGTGGCGGGTATGGAAACAGGGGCAATTAAAGGGTGTGACCAGGAGGGCAAACGGCGCAATTACGAGGTGGTTCAGCATCTTGCGGCGCGGTTTAAGGACGAATTTGGCTCTATATCTGCCGGGAGTTGCTGGGGCTTGATAAAAAACGGCTTACAAAAAAAGAGCAGGAAGAGATGCTTGGTGTAATTCCGCAGGCGCGCACAGAGGAATATTATAAAAAGCGCCCGTGTAAGGAACAGATTATCTGTGCAGCGAAAATTTTGGAAGAAACCATATTAAAAGAGCGCTTTTTGGATGGGAAGGTGTGAGTGGGGCAAACCAATAAGTTTTTTAATGGCTTCTTTTGTTTGCTGCGCAGAAAGGAATTTGAACTATGATAACAATGGAACATGTGTGCAAGACCTACCGGATCGCGAAACGGGACGCAGGTTTCGGTTCGGCATTAAAGGCGTTGTTTCGCCGGGAATACGAGGAAATCCGGGCTCTTGACGATGTGAGTTTTTCGGTTGGCGATGGGGAGATGGTAGGATATATCGGTCCGAATGGGGCGGGGAAAAGTTCCACGATAAAGATTTTAAGTGGCATTTTAACACCGGATTCCGGGACGGTTTTGGTGGATGGCCGCATACCTTATAAAAAACGTGTGGAACATGTCGGACGGATTGGTGTGGTTTTTGGACAGCGCTCGCAACTTTGGTGGGATGTTCCCGTTATTGATTCTTTTGAACTGTTAAAGGATATCTATACGATTCCAAAGGAAGTATATAAGGAGAGCCTTGAGGAACTTACAGAACTCCTGAATTTAAAAGAGCTGCTGCGCTCCCCGGCAAGGCAGCTTTCATTAGGGCAGCGGATGCGCTGTGAGATTGCAGCGTCGCTGTTGCATCGTCCTAGTATTTTGTTTCTTGATGAGCCAACCATCGGGCTTGATGCGGTTTCAAAGCTTGCGGTGCGGGATTTTATCCTTAAGCAGAACCAAATACATGGCACGACGGTGATTTTGACAACACATGATATGCAGGATATTGAGGCATTGGCAAGTCGGATTATTCTGGTCGGCAAGGGGAAAATTTTAATGGACGGGACACTCTCTGATATCAAAAAGGGCGGCGAAAGCATTGATGCGACAGTGGCGGAACTGTACCGGTCTTATAATATATAGGAAGATTTTAAAAAGGGGGATAAAGTGAAAAAGTATCTGTCTTTTTTTCGTTTAAGGTTTTTGATGGGGGTACAGTACCGGGCGGCAGCGCTTGCAGGGATTGTTACACAGTTTGCCTGGGGATTTATGGAAATTATGATCTTTTCGGCATTTTACCGCGCGGATGCTACAGCCTTCCCAATGAGCTTGTCCGCGACTGCTTCCTATATCTGGATGCAACAGGCATTTCTTGCTTTCTTTGCAGCATGGATGATGGAGGGGGAGATTTTTGATTCTATTGTGAATGGGAATATCACTTATGAGTTATGCCGCCCGGTTGATATTTATAATATGTGGTTTGCGAGAAGCTTGGCGATCCGTACCTCAAGGGCTGTTCTTCGGTGTTTTCCCATTCTGTTTGTAGCAGGTTTCCTTCCTGCACCTTACGGACTTGGAGCCCCGGCGGATGGGTTGCATTTTCTGCTTTTTGTGTTAACATTATTGCTGGGGCTTGCCGTAACAGTATCTTTTTGTATGCTGATCTACGTGCTGACTTTTTTTACAATCTCATCGCAGGGGCTGCGAATGCTTTTTCTTTCCTCGATGGAATTTTTTGCTGGGGCTGTGATCCCACTGCCTTTTTTTCCAAAGAAGGTGCAATATGTTATGGAACTGCTGCCGTTTGCAGCGATGCAGAATGTTCCCCTGCGGATTTACAGCGGGAGTATGACGGAGGCCGAAATGAAAAGGGCAATTATATTGCAGGTATTCTGGTTGATTGTGGTAACAGTAGCAGGGAAAGTGCTGTGCCGCGCTGCATTAAAAAAAGTAACAGTGCAGGGTGGCTAATGTGAAAGGGGCATAAGGGAGGGGAAAGGGTGTAGGGCGCGACCCCTTTCACATGGAAGATACAAAGCGGGGCTTTGTATCTTCTGGTAGGATGCAATGGCTGTTTGGAAAGGGG
>CAMWUU010000270.1 GCA_947177515.1 uncultured Lachnospiraceae bacterium | reverse complement strand
TGGGGAACTGGAACGCAGGGCGGTGGATGTGATCCAAGCAGTCACAAATTCGGGGATAAAATATAAGAAAAGCGAGGAGGTGGTCGATGTGTGTAAGGCTATAAAAGAGATGCAGATGGAGGCAGAGCAGAGAGGAAAGCGAGAAGGGGAGCAAATTGGCAGGCGGGAAGGGGAGCAGATTGGCAGGAGGGAAGGGGAGCAGATTGGCAAGCTAAAAAAGGCCAAGGAAAGTGCAAAAAAGCTATATGAAATGGGGCTTGCAATGGATAAGATCGCACAGGTGGTTGATTACCCGGTGGAAGAGGTAGAGGAATGGCTTGGGTTGGTGTGACCACTCCTGGATGGATACCGTAAATGGAGAAGGCATATTTGTTTTACTATAGGAATAGATATGCCTTCCCTTTTTCTGTTGCCATGAATTAAAATGTCATTGAGGAGGATAAATGGATGAAAAAAGGAAGATATTTTTATATATTCTGCATGGTAGTATTTCTGGCTGCTTGCGGGCAAGAAAAGGTGGAACCTGGTGTTCCCTTGCAGGATGTCACAACGGAATATGAAACAAAAGGAGTAGTCAGGGCTGTTGCCTCCTTAAAAGATGGCACGGTTTTTGCAGTTACGGTAGGTCTATCGGGATATCAGTTTGATTGTTTTGATGGGGAGGGAAAAGGTATCTGGTCTTGTCCGTTGGAGGGATATGGAAATATTGATTCAATTATAACGGCAGAGGACGGAAAAACCATATATTTTGTCGGGCAGAAGGATAGTATTTTTATGTATTTGTTTGCATTCCATACGGATACAAAACAGGTGGATGAATTATGCAATTTTGGAGTGGATATTGCCCGCGCAAGAAAAATTGTACTTTTAGATGATAAAATGTATATAATGGGACAGAAAAAAATGCGGACAGGGAGTTTTAGCAATAATGCAGATTATGATTTTTCTCTGGGGGAAACGCTTTTATGCTGTTCCATGGAAGATGGGGAATATTCAGATATGGAATTTGAATATCCGATCAATATCGCTGAAAGCGGAAAAGGAACCTTGCTTATCCTTGCTTATTTCCCAGATGAAGGGTATTGTTTTATGGAGTATAATCCGAAAGATGGTTCGGCAAAACAGAAAGCAAAACTTGACCATTATAAGTTTGATGATTTCGCAGTATGCAATAATGGGAATAGTTTGATTTATGATTATCTTGGGAATTCGAGGGGGCTGGTACTGGCGGACTTTGATAATTTGGAACTGGAAGTTGATCTTTATATGGACTCTTTAATTGCCGTAGTGTCGGATTCCAAGGTATGGTATGAAAATAGCAGGGTATATCTTGAGGATTCCAGTACCCAGAAACTGGTTGGATTTCCTTTGGATGATGTACAAAAAAAGAACAGGACAGTGAGGTTGATTGCGACAAGTGAACTGTCATTTGTTGCACCTTATGGCTGTGGCTATGCCTTAGAGCGGCAGGAGGAAGATTGGGATAAGATCGCGTTAAAAGTACTGGCGCAGGATCAGGATTATGATCTTTGTATGGGGTCTTCTAGTTATGCGAGAGGACTTGCCATGAGGGACAGTGATGTACTTTGTCCTCTGAATGATGTGCCAGGGATTGATGAATATTTTGACCGGTGTTTTCCTTATGTCCGTGAAGCGGCAACCACCGAATCAGGAGAAATCTGGATGCTGCCGTTTTCTGCTAATCTCTATACCATGCTGGTGCATGAGGAGCGAGCAGCACAACAAGGCCTAAACTTACATAATAATATGACCTTTGCAGAATTTGTGCAGTTTGTCCAGGGACTTTCAGAAAAGGAACGGGGGATGTTTTATATGTATCCAAAAGAAATAGGTGATGACGTTCTGAGAAAGTATTTTGGGCATTATACTTCTGTGCAGGGAGAAAAATTTTTGGAATATATGGAAGGACTGCGGGCGTTATACCAGAAAGAAAATCTGTTAAATCCACCGGGAGATGTTAATCAGGAGATCTTGTTATGTACAATAGAATTAGTTGGAAGATTCCCCATGTCCCTGTCTTATATGGGACGAAATGGATTTTCGGTCTATAGTATCCCAAAGGGGGAAGATCTTGATAAGAACAGTGTAACATTATATTATCTCGCAGTGAATAAAAAATCAAAATATAAAGAAGAGGCATTGTGTTATCTGGCAGATTTAATTGCTTATTTGATGAAACAAGATGAACTTTTGATTTTTAAGGATTACAAAACAGAGGCTGGTTCGCGTGAAGAACAAACCCATAAATTATTTGAAAATGGAGAAGTGTTTTTCGCGATTGATGAGGATGTATACCAAAAAGATTATGTGGAAGTGTTGAAAAGTGAACAGCCGTTAAAGGAATATGCAGAGGAAGTGGAACGTAGGCTTCAGTTGTATTTGAAGGAATAAGAGATTTGGTTAGAAAATTAATTTTTTGGTTTACATCCTCTTATGATTTTTCTGTTGCTTTATTTTATTAATTAAAGACTCTACATAGTAAAGATGGTACGCAATATGGCAGATTATGTTATAGAATGGGTATGAAAGATGAAAACACCGTGATGGATGGAAAGGGATAGGAAGTTGCAATGCGTGTTTTTATCTCGATAAGGTGAAGAGAAGGGGATATGCAGAGGAATGCGGGGATTGTTTCTGTAAGATATTATTCTTAGTAAAAAAGGCTATGTACTGATTTTTAGTGTGTAGCCTTTTTCATGGTTGGATTCATTAAAGGGGAATATTAAAAGAATCCATGATTTGTATTTTAATGGGGCTATTCGAAAAAGTATAAAAAGATATCAGTCTATTCGGATAAAAATTTTTTTTCATTTCTTGGAATAAATATCATTTTATGATTGAATTTTTTATTTACATATTGTATAATGATATACAGATTAATAAAATAAGGATTAAGATTGTATTTTGTGAGGTGTTCAAATTCCTTTAATAAAGATACTGGCATAGTCAAGATGGTTTGCAACAAGACAGATTATGTTACAGCAAGGGTATGAAAGGAACTATTATCATGAGGGATGGAAAGGGATAGGAAGCTGCGGTTACAGTGATTTTATTGTTTCTTGATATGATGCATCATTAAAAAATTATGCATATATTCTGAATTATGGTGGAGGGAAAGCGATGAAAAAAAAGAGTTTTTTTGTAATGTTTATGTTGCTAGAAACTATTTGCGTTGGATGTGGTTCAAATCCTGTGGGGGACAATAAGTCGCCAGGAGAAGAAGTTATGATACCTGCGCAGAGTGATGGGGAGGATGGTGGACAGCCGGTTCCTGTACATGTTTTTTTAGAGAATGACATGATTGTTAATCCGAAGATCACGGAATATAATTTCGAAAATGCGCAGGAGATAGGAAGCGTTCAGAAGATATATGGGATATTGCCGGGTTCGGACGTGGGAACATGGTACATCGTAGAAATAGAAGGGGTAGAGTATTATTATGGAAAATACGATAAACAAGAAGTCGAAGAAATTAAACTTTGGGGATATTCTATAATGAGTGACCAATATTCTTTGGCAAATGGTATTTCTGTAGGGATGACGAAAGAAGAGATACTTTTAGATTATCCGGATATGGCAGTGATCGATTTTGAAGGTAATTGTCTGGGGCGGGAAATTGACGGATATCAGGGTTGGAATGGGACTTCCTATCCTAGAAGTTATATTGATATGGATAGCGAATGGGAATATGGAGGGAAAGATTATTTGTGGACAGATCAGTTTGAATATGTAATGGTTGCCGATATTGATTTTGGGGAATCAGATGGGTTACCTCAATATTTGGGATTGCTTATGAAAGATGATATGGTAGTTGCAATTACTTTTTTTAACCCAACAGCGGGGTGATATAGAGAGAATTTCTTGGATTTTTATCAAAAAATGGAGCTGTTGCCTCTGTGGTTGTTTGTCTATTGAGGCAACAGCTCCTTGATTTTTGGCTAGTCTGCGTTAAATTATACGAAGCTTGCAACAGGTTCTAAAAGCAAAGTGTATGTATATAATTTTTTCGCGGCTGCATCCGTATAGGCAGGGTCGTTCCATGTTTGGCTGGAATCATTGAGATCTTTTGTTTCGTCACCGATGGTAACTACTCCATGGTGAGGACCTTTATTAGGATTAGAATGTGCATATACAATACTAGTGACAACGCCAGCATCGTTTCTGTTAACAGAATGGATAACAATAACATGGCCGCCATTATCTGTGTTCATAACACATCCAGGTTTGATATCTTTCGCTGCTGTAATTTTAGTGCCATAAGCGGTGCCTGTTAAATTACTTGCCTTGATTCCGTAGCCATAGGTAAGTTTTCCTGCTAAATTTAACTTATTCTCGAAATAAGTTCTAACGGCACCAGAAGTAGCTTCGTTTAAAACATAATAGGCAAAGCCGGAACAGTCGATTCCCATCGTGGAGGAATTTTTGGTAACATATGCCTGGATTTCGGCTGTAGTTTTTGATGAACTACCAATCCAATTGGATATTGCAGCGGTAATCTGGTCAGGAGTTTTCTTACCGCCCAAGTGATATGGGAGTTTAATGGAAGAACCGTTGTAAGAAAAGGCTGTATACCTACTACAACTTGTGTTTAAAATTGTTAGAAAAGACATATTAGTTTCTCCTTTTTATTTATTATAACCGGTTATATTAAATAAAAAGAGAACAAAAGCCAAAATGTAAACGATGTTTAAGAGAAATTAAAATATTTTATTGTCTTGTAGCATTTTTTCAATTTATTGGTGCGAATAACGAAAAAGTGGATTATGCCAATTTGCAAATGGAGGAAGAACTATAAGGAGTCAAGCATCCTGTACGAGGGATGACTGCTTAAATGGAC
Source organism: uncultured Lachnospiraceae bacterium (assembly GCA_947177515.1). Lineage (GTDB taxonomy): Bacteria > Bacillota > Clostridia > Lachnospirales > Lachnospiraceae > RGIG4057. The sequence continues at coordinate 241 of CAMWUU010000270.1, read as the reverse complement.
TCTATTTGAAGGCGTTATCGGACAGGCAGCTTTCCCGTCTGCTATATCACTTTATATCGTTTGTGTTTTGATATGTTATGCTGGCCACTTATTGAAAAATTTTTATATTGACAAAAATCCGATTTCGTGCTATTGTATAATACGAAATCGGATTAAGGAATGGAGGTAAAAGATGAGTGAAACGCGTGAAGCTGTTCGGCGGCTTGCAATAGCAATCAGTAATTTTGAAAAAATCTATGTT
>CAMWUU010000269.1 GCA_947177515.1 uncultured Lachnospiraceae bacterium | reverse complement strand
TTTAAGTCCCGTATGTCCCCTCCCACTCCTCCATCCTTGGAAGGAATTTCTGTCCGCCTTGCTTCCATAAATTCCTTCCTGGACTGTACGGGGACATACTGTTTTTAAGTCCCGTATGTCCCCTCCCACTCTCCACTCCCCATCCACACATAGCATTTATTTTTCTTCCGCAGTATCCTGTCTGTCTGTTTTTGCCCCGTCCGATGCCGTATTGCCCATATCCCGGCAGGCACTGGCTTCCCTGACAGCGTTGATTTCTTTGGATAGACTTTCGAGCACGCTTTCCTCAAACATATCTTCCACGGTTTCATCCGAACGTTTTGCCGCATTGACTGCCAAACCTCCGAATGTTATCTTCGCTTCAATATAAATGGTATGTACCTCTTCGCCCTCATACTCCGGCACGGTACATGAAACGCCGCCAAATCTGCATTTGCTATCACACTTCACGTTCACGCCGTAAGGCACTTTAATACTGATACCGCCAAATATATTGGAAAGGTTTAGGAAAACATCGGAATTCATTTTCAGTTCCTGCAAATCAAGATTGACCCCTCCCAGGCAGTTTTTAATATTCGCACCGGAAAAACGCTCGTCGCCAATCTTAATCTCCCTACTGTTCATAAAGAGATCGTAACTTTTATATGCACTATTACTGTTTTCCTCCTCCAGCTTTTCATTATTCTTTTTCCTATACTCCGCATAATAACTGACCACATTATCTACTACAAAATAAACCAGTGCAAATTTTGCCAGCCTGCGAAAGAACTTCCCCCTCTTTGACCTTACTGCCACATATTCCATTTCCGTCTTTGCCATAACAATTTTCCTCCTGTTTTAAGTTCCACATGTATATACCCGTACAAATCGCAGGCAGACCCGCGATACTTCTTTAATCAGGAATTTGAAGTGCTTTTTTCCCATCTTCCTCCATGCCCCACAAATTCCCAGGTCAAGCCGGACACATGCTGTTCCAGTTCCATTACAAATTATTCCGAAAGTCGGTGGATAAACAACCCGCTGCGCAATTTCGGTTCAAACCAGGTTGATTTCGGCGGCATTAACATACCCGCATCCGATACAGCAAAAAGTTCCGAAATAGAAGTCGGATACAGGGAAAATGCCACTGCCATATCCTGCCCCACCCGGCGTTCAAGTTCCGGAAGACCACGTATACCGCCAATAAAGCCAATGCGGGGATCAAGGCGTGGATCGCCGATACCAAGAACAGGTGCAAGCAGAAAATCGTATAAAACCGCCACATCAAGCGTCGAAACTGGATCACTCCCCTTTACAAGCCCCGGTTTCGGTGTAAGCTTGTACCAACAGCCTTCCAGATACATGCCAAAGCATCCCTTCCTCCCCGGCATAACTGCATTCCTGCCACATTCCTCAACAGAAAATCTCTCTGATACTGCCGACACGAACTCTTCCCTTGTTTTCCCATTCAAATCTTTTACAACACGATTGTAAGGTAATATCATCAGCTCTTCCTCTGGAAAGAGCACCGACAAAAAATAATTGAATTCCTCCGTACCATCATAATCCGGATGCTCCCGTCTTCGCTTTATGGCAACCTTCACTGCGGAAGCCGCCCGGTGATGCCCGTCCGCAATATAAATACTCCCCACTGCCGCAAAGTTCTCCAAAACTGTACGGATCCTGTCTGCATCCGCAATGCGCCAGACATTGTGTGTAACCCCATCCCGCGCTGTAAATCCGTAAAGTTTTTCCTCCTGTTTTACTTGGCGCACCAAGGCTGTAAGTTCCGGTTTTCCCCGGTAAGCAAGAAAAATCGGACCGGTCTGGGCATTACAGGCATCCACGTGCCGGATACGGTCAAGTTCTTTATCTTCCCTTGTGTTTTCATGCTTTTTAATCACACCGCCCAAATAATCATCTACCGAGGCACACGCTACTATTCCAGTCTGGCTCCTGCCATCCATCACCAGTTCATAAACAAAATAACAGCGCTCACGCTCTGTCAAAAATGTCCCATCGGCAATCCTTTCATCAAGTATTTCCCTCGCCTTCTCATATACTTCATCCGCATACATATCCTGCCCTTCATCAAACTGTGTTTCCGGCCGGTCTATATTCAGAAATGAAAGCAAATCCTTTTTTGCTTCTGCTAAAGCCTCCGCCCTGCTGAACACATCATACGGAAGTGCCGCCACACGGTGTACAAACTCCGACCTTGGCCGGATACAATAAAATGGTCTGACTACCGCCATATTCCCCCTCTTTCCCATATACAAAAACTCTGTCAGTCATTTTTTCTGTGCTGACAGTCCATTTTCTATATTCATATATTATAATACGCCAGCAGCGGAAAGTCAAAAAAAAGATGCGGGATTCCAGGCTGCCCTGCCTAGAATTCCACATCCTGCGGCAACTGCCGCTGCTCCTCGCGTTCCCTTCAATATTCCTATCACAAACCGCATTCGGCAACTGCCGCTGCTCCTAACGTTCCCTTCAATATTCCTATCACAAACCGCATTCGGCAACTGCCGCTGCTCCTCACGTTCCCTCCAATTTTTTATCACAAACCGCAGCGGCAGAAGCAGTTGCATAGGATCTGGAGGAGCCAGAGTTTGATGCAGAAACCGCCGACGCTTTCCACGGGTCTTCCGTAGCCGTAGCCCTGCCCAAAACTCTGATACCAGTTGCCTCCATATTGCAGCCTGTCCAAGTAATTGCAGTATTCCGTATTACCCGGCTCCATATCCACTGCCTGCTTTGCATAATTAAGTGCATTTGCCTTATTGCCTGCACCCTCGTTCGCTACTGCTGAAAAATAATACCATCTCGCCGTGCGTTCCCGCATTTCCGCAAGTACATGCAGAGCCTCCGCATAATGCCCGGCATTGATATAATTGCGTGCGGCCTGGAACTGTACTGTCGATTCCTCATAATCATCGTTGACATGGAAGGAACCCGCTCCCTGACCAAAGCCGCCAAAACCCCCGAATCCTCCAAAACCGCCGTTGCCTCCATAGCCTCCCTGCCCCTGGTAACCTGCCCTGTTACTGTAGCCATTGCTGCTGCCGTAACTATTCCCACCCCCAAAAGCACCGTTCCCGGAGTAAGTGCCGGAGCGCTCCTTCATAATCTGGGCGTAAGCCTGCTGCACCTGCTTAAAACGTTCTTCTGCCTGCCCCCTGTTCGGATTGTTGACATTCGCGTCCGGATGGTATTTGCGACTTAACGCCCTATATGCTTTTTTTATTTCATCCTCCGATGCATCGCGCGATACCCCGAGCACCTGATACGGGTCAAAATACATATTGATCTACCTCGTTTCCTCGCCACCTTTTACCGGATACCCCAAAAAACGTTTTCTTTCCGCCAACTGCCCTTATCCTAACCCGCTGGCATCCTCTTCCACCCGCTTTGCACGGAGAAGTTCATACTTCGTCCATACACCGGAATAAATAATATTCCGCAGGATGCCCACCTCCTCAATCAGAGGGAGCATCTCGAATTTCCTTGAGCAGTCCGCCATCGTCATAACCAGTACCTGCCTGCAAAACGCCTCAAAATCCTCGCGCCTAGCAATCGGAAGCAGCGGATTATAACTTCCCCTTTTCCTGTCCTTTTCCAGGTCATCATATGCATCCATTAAATATATAAACTTCCCAAGATAGAAGCCCATCTCCCAGAGTGTATCCCCCCACTCATCTTCCCTGTAGACAAAAACTTCCGCTGTAAGCCGCCCAAAACAGTTCGCGGCACTGTCAATATCCGCATCCCCTTCCTTTGGCGCTGTCAGCAGATGATCCTTTGCCCGCTTTTTCCAGGAGTCCTCACATTTATTCAACTCATCCGCCCACAGGTTTTTCCCCTGCCTGCGTTCTAGTCCGGACAGCAGCGACAGTTCCCGCTCCAGAGCCGAAATCTGACGCGGATATTTTTCTTTTATCGCGCTGTACCCCCGCCCAAGCATCTTCGCCATCATATGCTGGGTGTGGGAATGGTCGTCGCTCCAATTATCCCTGCACTTATGGTAAGTCAGCGCAATATTCATATCCGCAGCATATTCCGTCATCTCATTGATACGCACTGCATGCCGCTTCGCCCCGTTCGGGATACAGCGGATCATTTCCGTGCGCGTCCCGCATTCGTAAAGCGAAGTCAGCAGGATCGCCAAAAATGTCATATCATAATTTAACAAAAGCTGACCACGCCTTTTATATTTGTCCCGCAGCACACGGCACAGCCCGCAATAATAGCTGTGGAAGCGCTCATAATCCTCCGAAGAAAGCTCTTCTTTGTTGATCGTCACATAGCCAAACATCGCCCGCTCTCACTCCCCGTCAGCTTTTCTTTATAAATTCCGTGCTGCATTTCGGACAGCGCACCGCGATCTTCCCCTTGCCGCGCGGAATGCGGATCTTTTGCCGGCAGCCCGGACAACGGTAAATATGATGTGTCCTGCGCGTCCTCATATCGCGGCCAAGTGTTGCAAAATAACTCCGGATTTTCGCTGTCCCCTTAAGGTACTTCGCATTCTCCGCATAACGTTTTTGATGGTTGCGCGAAAAAATACGGAAATAACTGTAAACCATAAGCACCAACGCAAACAAATACAGAATCCCCTGTCTTGTAAGCATGGAAACCACCAAAAGTATAATGACAAAAAGGTTCAAGAAGCGTGCAAACTGATCCACACCGTACCTTCCCGCCATAAACTGCTGCAATTTTCCTCTCATAATATGCCCCATTTCTGCGCGCTATCATACAAAAAGACTACAGAAACATATTAATTTTTCCTGCCAGGAAAGTCAATAAAACAAACGGGAAGAATCATTAAAATATCATAAAATGGCGCTTCCAGAAATTTCCTCACTCCTTTTATACCGTTTTTCCACCCGGTGCATAATAGCAAAATAGGAAATGCACAAAAGCAGCGCCGCCGACAGCCATGCAAGCGGTCCTGCAAGGCAGACACCGGTAAAACCCAAAAGCCCCGGCAAGGTGACTGCTGCAACACAGCGCACCACAAGTTCCATTACACCGCCCATCAGCGGCATAAAACTATGCCCGATTCCCTGTAAGGCATTACGATAAATAAATATGATAAACAGGAATGGGAAAAACATCGCGCAGATACGCAGGTAGTGCATGGAC
>CAMWUU010000268.1 GCA_947177515.1 uncultured Lachnospiraceae bacterium | reverse complement strand
CACAATCATACCCATAACGATGAAAGCAGCCATAGCCACAATCATACCCATAACGGGGAAGACGGCCACAGCCACCATCACCATCATCACAGCGGATTGCATGATATTGAACATATCGTCCGTGGACATCTTTTTCTGCCACAGAAGGTACAGGACAATGTAATGGCTGTGTATAAGCTGATTGCGGAAGCGGAAAGTCATGCCCATAATCTCCCCGTTTCAGAAATCCATTTCCATGAAGTTGGCACAATGGATGCGATTGCTGATATTACGGCGGTTTGTATGCTGATGGATCGGCTTGCGCCGGATAGGGTGGTTGTTTCCCCTATCCATGTGGGCAGCGGACAGGTTTCATGTGCCCATGGGATTCTGCCAGTTCCGGCACCTGCTACGGCTTATATTCTGAAAGATGTGCCAATTTATGGGGGAAAAGTTAAGGGGGAACTTTGTACGCCAACCGGTGCGGCTTTACTCAAACATTTTGCAACAGATTTCGGGGATATGCCTGTTATGAAAGTACAGGGGATTGGTTATGGAATGGGGAAAAAGGATTTTGAAGCAGCCAACTGCATCCGGGTTATGCTTGGTGAAACCGGTTTTGCAGAAGATGAAATCTGCGAACTAAGCTGCAATGTGGATGATATGACTGGCGAAGCGGTTGGATTTGCCATGGACAGACTGTTTGATGCGGGTGCATTGGATGTGTATACTGTCCCAATCGGCATGAAAAAATCCCGTCCCGGTATTCTGATCCATGTTATGTGCCATGAGAAGAAAAGAGAACATATTATCCAGACCATATTTAAGTATACGACAAGCATTGGAATCCGGGAATCAAGGCTCCATAGATATGTTCTTGAACGGCGTATGGAAACGGTTGAAACCGCTTATGGTCCTGTCCGCTGCAAAGTTTCTTCCGGCTATGGGGTGGAGCGAAAAAAATGTGAGTATGAAGATCTTTCACGAATTGCGAAAGAAACCGGTCTTTCCCTTGAAAAGGTTAATACAGATATATTGAATGATATCAGTAGACAGAAAAAATAAAGAGAGAAAACAGAGAAATTTTTAAGTACCACTAAAATTTTGGCTTCCATCTGCCGATAAATAAACCGGATCTGGCGGACAGGTGTTTGGCAGGCTGTATTTTTCGTACAATAAAGGGCAATGGATGGCGCTGTGATTTCCAGGAGGGAGCGGGGAAGTCACGGCGCTGTTTTTATTAGTAAAACCCTATACTCGTAGTACGGATCCCCTTAAATACACCAGCCATGGAGCGCTGGATTACAAAAAAGCCACTTGGACCAAAACGGGAAGTGGAGCAGTCCCGAGTGCCAGACGGACTGCAGAAAGGAGAACAATGTCAGATTTGGCAGTGCATGCCGGGTATCATACCGGACATTATCCGGCAAAAACAAAAAAGCAGGCACAAAACAGCTATGCGGGAATAGGGAACCAAACAGAGGTATTTGGTGCTAATGCGGTATCCGCCAAGCAGGCGGTATCCAGTATCTTTTGCGACCTAGCACATCCGTTTGTGGACGGGGCGGATACAGAAAAAAAGAGCTGGCAGTACCAGGAAGCGAAAAAAGATTTTTACAGGGCATTCCTGGAAGAACAAAAGAATAATGTGGAGGCAGGGGATACAAAGTCGGAGGAAGAGGAGTCTGTGGATTATCGGAAGTTCCTGCGCGAAAAGACAGAGGAACTCTATGTAAGATTTCAAAAGGGGGAACTAGAGCCAACCTACCAGATTGGCGCGGCTTCTTTTACGGAGAAGGAGTGGGATAAACTTCTGGAGAAATTTGATGCGATACAGGAAGAAATGCGCGCACAGATGAGGGAGGAGCATGAAAAAAGGGAGCAGAAGGCGGAGGAAAATTTGCGCCAGACCACCCTTTTGAACAGCACCTATACCCAGTCCATCTACCCGCAGCAAAATGAGCAGGAGGAACCGGTTCATTATATTACCTGTTATACCGAGGAGGGAATTTTTTGTCGGAAAGCGGGTTCGCTAGAAGGATATGAGTGGTCCATCCGCTTCCAAAATCCGGAAGAATACGATCGGGTTATGCAGTTTATTAACCAGTTTCCAGCGGACTCGAATCTGCCTTTCACATCTCACGAGAATTTTTTTAGGGATTTTCTTGATAATAAGATCGATGTGGATGCGTTTACGCAGTTTATTCTGGAAACAGAAAATGGTGTGCCGGATTATACTATAACAAAAGGCGACTCAACCTATATTGACCGGGATAAAATACAGTGGGCAAAGTATATGATGGATCAGGATTTCGGTACATTCCATACAGCGCAGGAGATGGAGCAGATGCAGGCGGAAGAAATTGCAAAAAACCAGGAGGGGCTTCATAAACTTTCCGATCTTTATGGGAATATTTACCGGTTATCCCACCCCGAGTATCGCGGGGAGCGCATGTTTTGCGAATTTTTGGGCGGACCACTTTACACGGCGGATGAGATCGGTAAGCGGATGTATGAAAATTATTTAAAACAAATGCAAACTGTATAAGAATTTGTTTGCAGTTATAGTTTTTTCTTCCAGTATGGAATTCCTTTAACGGGGAAAAGTAAAAAGGTGGGAGAAATGGACGGAATTTTGTCTGTGTCGAATGAATGGACGAAAATGGCTTACGGAGGAGAAAAATGGAGCGGCTGGAAAAATATTTAGTAAAATATTGCTCACCTACATTGGCTTCATTAAAAACGGCAAACCTGTTTTCCTGCCCCAAAAATCTGCTTCCCGGGCTTGAGGGGAGTCTGGAATGCTGGAATTTATGCATGAGGGAAAAAGGGGTTAAGCTTTGTTTGCTAAAGAAGAAAGGAAGCGTGCTGGTGTATGTATACCGGCCGGGAAAATTAAAACATGACCTTTCGGAACCTGAGGCAAAACAGATCCTTATGGATTATGGTTACAGCACAAAAGAAGAAGAGGGTGCGATTGCAAGACTGCGTGAACGCCTAGGGCAGGGCGGGGACTTTCCGCATGAGATTGGCTTGTTTCTGGGGTATCCGCCGGGGGATGTGAAGGGATTTATCCGGTATGGCGGGCGGTGCTGCAAATGCACTGGGTGTTGGAAAGTGTATGGGGACGAGGTAAAGGCAAAGCGGGCGTTTGCTATGTTTGAGCGCTGTCAAAAAGCATACCTGCGTCTTTGGCAGGAGGGCGAAAGCATTATGCAGCTTACCATGGCTGTCCCACAGGACTAAGGGAGCACGCCGACTGCACATTTGTGCTGCAAAATCAATTTCCTGAAAGGGGATTGTTTTGCAGCACTTATTTTTTAAAATCCACAAAACAGATGGTTGCCAGGATTGAAATCATCTGTTATAATTTTGTCAGTTTGTCAGATGCAAGGGGGGATATTACTTGAAAAAGGATTTCTATGTTATCGCGCTTGTTTGTGGTACTATCCTCGCAGCCTGTTTTTTTTGCGGCTGTTTTGGGAAGGAAGGGGAGTTGTTGGTTTTAGAAGACAGCGAAGCATCGCTTGAATTCTTTGCGATGGATACATATATGCGGGTAGTTGCCTACGGAAGAGAGGATCAGGCCAATGCGGCCGTTTCGGCGGCAAGGGAGGAAATATATCGCCTGGAGAAATTACTCTCTACCGAACTTGAAACAAGCGAAATTTACCAGGTGAACGCACACGGGAAGGGGGAACTTTCCACGGATGCCCTTTCCTTATTGCAGCGGGCGGTGCAATTATCAGAGATGACGGAGGGAGCCTTTGATTTTACCGTCTATCCGCTTATGCGGGCATGGGGATTTATGGATGGGCAATACCGGGTTCCTAGCCCTTCGGAGATTCTGGGACTTTTAGGGAAGACCAAAGTGTCAGGGGTTCTTGTGGATGAGGAGCAAGGATATGTGGAATTTGAGGCGGACGGGATGCAGATTGACCTCGGGGGCATTGCGAAGGGATACGCCGCCGCGCGAATTATGGATATTTACAGGGAGAAGGGAATTGCTAACGGGCTAGTCAGCCTTGGGGGCAATGTGCAGGTGCTCGGCACAAAACCGGACGGTAATTTGTGGCGCATCGGCTTGCAACATCCGGATGGCGGGAAGGAGTATCTTGGAGTTTTGCAGGCCATGGATCTGGCTGTAGTTACTTCAGGAGGTTATGAGCGCTATTTTGAGCAGGATGGGGAGCGATACCACCATATCCTTGATCCGTCAACCGGTTACCCGGCAGAAAGTGGTCTGCTTTCCGCAACCGTGGTCAGTGCGGATGGGACGCTTGCGGACGGGCTTTCCACAGCGATATTTGTTATGGGAAAAGAGCGGGCGGTAGCATTTTGGAGGGAACACATTGCGGAATTTGATATGATTCTGTATACGCAGGAGGAAGAATTGTATGTGACACAAGGGATTGTAGGGGATTTTTCTTCCTCGCTTTTATTTGAGATTATCTCAGAAGAACCGTAGGGCGAAGGATGTCCCGGAAAGGATGGTTGAACGGGCATGGGTATAAAGAAAAAGGATGTTTTGCTTGCAGGTTCCCTGCTTTTGGCGGCATGCCTGCTCTTTTTTGTGCTGCGTCCTAAGGGGGATGGGGGGCAAATCCGCATTACGGTGGACGGGAAGTTATATGGGACATACGCACTGTCCGGAGAGGAAAAGATCCGGATTGAGCAGGAATCCGGAGTCAATGTCATCCATATCAGGGACGGCGCGGTATGGATGGAGGAAGCGGACTGTCCGGATGGGTACTGCATCCGGCAGGGAAAAATGGAAAGGAGGGGGCAGGCCATTATATGCCTGCCGCATAAGCTGGTGGTTGAGGTAATCGGGCAAGAGGAAAATGAAAATGGGGAAGCTTTGGATGTGGTGGTGCAATAAGGTAAAAACAAAAAAATCGGGAGGAATAAGTATGGCGAAAAAAGTGGCAACCTGTGCTTTTCTTGTTTCGCTTGCAATGATATTCAGTTATGTGGAAGCCATCCTGCCCATCTATTTTGGTGTACCCGGCGTTAAGCTTGGACTGGCAAACCTAGTAGTGGTATCAGGACTTTATTTTCTGCGGCCGGGTACGGTGTTTTTAGTTTCGCTATCGAGAATCCTCCTTTCCGCATTGATGTTCGGGAACGGTTTTTCGTTGTTTTACAGCCTGGCAGGGGGGATTTTGAG
>CAMWUU010000267.1 GCA_947177515.1 uncultured Lachnospiraceae bacterium | reverse complement strand
CCTGCGCATACAAAAAGGGGGAGGACTAATTTTTAAATCAGTCCTCCCCCTTTTTGTATTTTTGTAGTATGGTATATTTTATAACTATTTTACTTCATTCTATCTGGTCTTTAGCGACTGCCCTTAAATGTCCGTTGCCATTCTAGTAACTAACGGGAACCATTGCGTAATCTGATGCAAGTTTTAAGTTGGTGGTGCTAGTCTGATTAACTGCTTTTTTGCGAATATAGATTGTACTTCCAGCCGGAGCAGTCCTTTGGGAAATGGAAATCGTCTTTGCTGTTACTACCGACTTCCAGGATGTTTTTGCTGGGTTAAAAGGAACGCCCTCTTTTACTACCGTATACTCATAAGGCGTTGTCTTGCTGGCCTTTGAGAAAGTCAGACAGAATTTCCCGTCCTTGGTTTCAAAAGAGAAGTCATTTCCGTCCGGGGCAGGATCCTGTGCCGGAATCTCCAGTACAAAAGTCTTGGAATACGGCGAATTTGCGGTTGCCCTCTTGCGGAACCATATAGCTTTATCCTGACCCGAACCGCCGAGTGCCTCCGGAGCCAGCAAATCGAGTGACATGGTTTTGCCTGCCTGTTTCCATTCTAAACCGTTATTGACTGAATACTCCATTGAAGTGGTGGTGTTAACTGTCAGTTTCGCCCCGTTGACCTTTAACTTCGGCGCATTGGCACGCTTGGTAATACTTACCTTGACTTCCTTGCCCGGCCGGCTGCCCATATCCAGTTTACCATCTTTAACCGTTGCATCCACCCCCGCAATCCTCACATAAATCGATGCGCCGGAAACGCGGAATTTCTCCAGTTCTTTGCAGAACAAAGAATCTTTTGTTTTTGCATCTGCCACTAAAGCTGTATTCCACTGATAGGAAGTTGCTTTGCGCCACTGAAATTTTTCCACACCGCTTGGCAGACCGGAAAATACCAATGTCCCGTTTACTTTGTCAAATTTTACCTTATACTTGCTTTCCCGTGCCGGGATGGTTACTGTTACGATCTCTTCGTTCTTATCACCCTTTACATTAATCTCCCCGCTGGCTGTTGCCTTAATCCAGGAGATATCAATGTAATACTTCCCATTATCCTGCTCCGCTTTCGACCAGGTCTTCTTGCCCTTGTCACTATAGTAGACTGCCGTGTTATCCTCACCGTTTACTATAAGCCAAAGATTTTCATAGTCGATGGCTTCCACCTTGACCGGCTTTTCCGTAGGTGCCGGGGATGGTGTCGGCGTTGCATCCGCTGCCAGGGAGCGCATACTGCGCCCCCCGACGGCAATCAAAAGCCCAAGGCACAAAACCAGCAGCAGTCGCTGTATTCTTTTTAATTCTTTCATGATTTATAATACCCTGCCTTTCAATTATTTGTTCAGTGTCAGCCAGAAACTCGTACTTACAAGGCTCCCGTTACTTAACTCAAACACAACCGGTTTTGTCAGGCTCGTTACCCCATCCGGCAAACGAAGCTCTTTCAAATCCTGGTTACTTAACGGGATTGTAATCTCTTTGCTTCCTCCTAGGACGGCTGTTTTAAATACTGTACCATTCCAGGTAATTTTACTAACCGAAATACCATCTTTTGCAAATGCAAGCTTAACCTGGATCACCGGGGTAACTTTGTCTTCTTCCGAACTTCCACCTCCAAGTCCATCCAGCCCAACACCTTCATAAATTGCAATGATATTCTGATCACTTGTTACCGCCGCATCCTCGTACAGCTTTACGCTTACACCGGACTTAACCTGCTGCCCGTTATCCATCTCAATAATAATCGGATAGGATGTTTCAAGCTTGGTATCCTGTTTATAGAATGCCGCCTCAAAAGCGGATTCCTCAATCGTCACCACATAGTTTCCACTGCTATCCACAGTTTCCGACCACATCGTCCCTTTTACCAGTTCATCGCCCTGGAAGGTGATTTTGCTGATCGCTGTTTTCTGACGCTGGCTTGCATCCGAGGTATCCATCTCAATCTTAAGACCTGGTACAACTGTAAACTTGTACTTGTCTGTCTGATTTGCCGCAATCCTATGGGTCACTTTGAAAGCAGCCTCTGTTTTTACTGATGCTCCCCTAAGTATTGTCAAGGTCACCTTATCCTTAATCACTTCCCCATTCTTAAGGGTAATCAGTACAGGCTGTTCCGTATCGCGGGTTTTTACAGCCTCCTCATAAGCCGTGGTATCCGTAATCGAAACATTGATAACATCCGTTCCCGTTTTTGTTGTCGTAAATTCCAGATTCTTTCCGCCACAAGTAATTTTTGAAACATCTGTGTCAAAGTTTGTCACAGTAATCTTAAACTCCAGATGGGCAGGTTTCCTTCCATCCATCTTAATTAGGGAAACTTTTCCATCTACCACTTTCACCTCATCCACCTGTTCCACACCCACACTTGGTCCATCACCAGGATTTACGGTGCTTTCTGCTGGATACTCTCCTACGGTATAGTCCCACGCCATTGACTCCGGCTGGTAAACCAACTTGCTTTCAAGCCGGCCGGCCTTACGGACATAAATGGTGGAACCTTTTGGTGCTTTCTCCTTACTGATCAGTACAGTATCCGACGTGATTGTCTTCCACTCTGCATCCTCCGCCAAAGTTGCATCGGCGGCTACAATCGTATACTCATACGGGTTCTTGCTTGACGGCTTCTCCCGTGTCACGGTATCGTCCTCTTTCCTCTCTTCAATCTTAAGTTCAAGAGTGTTCGAATTCTTAAAACTAGGGATGATATCCTCATCTGCCGCTTCCTGCGCCCTTACCGTAATCACAGCACTAGCAGATGGCAGTTTCTTCTCCGTTGCTGCCACGCGCACATAAACATTTGTATCCCTGGCAGAACTTCCATAAGTAGTAAAGGCGGTTGTTGCGACCTTTTTAAGGTCAAGGGTCTTTCCTTCCACCTTCTCCCAGTCCTTTGGATCCGCACCCTCAACCTGGTACTCCTGCTTGTCATTAACCGTAAGGATGCCCGGTGTCTTCATTGAGAGCGATGGTGCTGCCGCCTGCTTTGACAGGCTGACCTTCACTTCCTTTGATGGGCGCGCACCAAAACTTGTCGAACTACCCTTCTCCTGCCCCGTGCGCAGATAAAGAGCCGCACCCTTTGCATAGAGCCTGCGCATCTCATTCACCGTCGTACTATCGACCAGCTTCCAGTTGGTAGAATCCGCTTTGCGCCAGTACAATGCCCTGTTCTCATTACCTTCTGCCTCAAAACTCTCATTAATACAGTTGTACTTTACTTTCAGGTACTTATTCTGTACCGGCAAGGTCACCGAAAGAACCTCGTCCGACTTGTCACCCTTTAATGTCAGCACATAGTCCTTTGTCTTCTTGACCCAGGAAATATCAAGTACATACTGTGTGCCGGAAAATGTCCCGTACGCACACTCCCAGTTCTTCATCTTCGAATCCGAAAAATAGAGATACGAATCCCCAGAAGATGAACTTACCGTCAGCGTTTCCGCCTCATAGTCGATCTCCACAACCGAGAGTTTGCCCGCTGCCTGCGCCCGCACAAACGGTGCCAAAAGCACAACCGCGGCTAACACAAGCAAAAAGCCCAGCATTTTTCCCTGTTTCCCTTGCATCTTGTTCCTCCATTCTGACTTACGGTGCAATCCATGCCCTTTTTGCGGTGTTCCAGCAGCGGGCAACCACCACGGGAAGTCTTTTCCCTGCCCATTACCATACCGTTAGTCCGCATATCGTGCCGCATCCATCCGCATCGTCTGATTTGTTTGTCACATCCTTATCTTTTATATCGGCATAACCCCCTGAAATCTTAAGCCTTTTTTCCGGTAACTGGACAAAAATCGTCCCCATTATTCTCCCTTCTTCCATGGCGAATCAATATACTGTCCCGCATTCGGCATTTTCGTTGGGATTGCAATGGTTGGAGTAGGGCTTGGGGTCGGGGTCGGGCGGTGTTTATAGGCATAGTCCGCCGCCTCCTCCGTCATCAAAGCCCCCTCCGTATAATTAACCGCCGCATTCCACAAAAGCCAGCCGGTATGCCCGCTGTCGTAAGTCGCCTCAATCTCCTCACGCACCTGCTTTGGTCCGTACCGGATATAGTGGCGCAGATAGGAAGCTGTAAAATCCTGCAGCCATGGGCGCACTTCGGCACGTTTACGGTATTCCGGAATGCCGGAGAGAACCTTATTGGAATCCTCCAGCGCGGCGTAGATCATTTTGTACGGCTCAGTATCCGGGTGCTCAATCCCATAATACCCATCCGAATAATGGGACGGGTAGATCATCGGGCATATATAGTCCAAATACAGCGCCAATTCCTGGTAATCCTGCCCGACAATCCTCTGATCCACAGCACTGCGGATTACCGCGCCAAACAGATCAGCGGAAACATAGATCCCCATCGGTTTTATCTTTTCACACATATATTTTACTGCTGCCGAAATCGCCTCGATCTTCGTTGTTTCACCGTCCCCGTACACCAGTTCGGAAATCTTGCCCTCGGTCGGGAAACGGACATAGTCAAAATTGATCTCATCAAAACCAATATCCGCAATATTCTGTGCTATCTCAACATAATAGTCCAGCACTTCCTGTTTTGTCGGATTTAACCACCCCAGCCCCTTATAATCCTTATACACACTCCCATCACTTAGATGCAGCCCTAAGGATGGCTCGGTACGCACCAACAGCGGATCCTTTAAGGTAACAACACGGGCGATCAGATAAACATTATGCTCCTTCATGGTACGGACAAAATTACCGATATCCGGGATAAAAGAGCGCGCGGTACCAAATCGGTCAATCAATTCCCCCGTCATCTCATACGTAATGCGCCCATCATCATCCTTTATATCAATAACAATGGTGTTCAGCTCCGTTTCATCAATCAACTTTAAAATATAGTCAAGCTTATTCCTTATTGCATCCGAAGTCACATAGATCCCCTTAGAGCGCGTTGGTGTCCTTGTATCAACAAAATCCTCCATCCAGAGTTCCTCGGTTGGGATCACTACCTCTACCTCGTCCTCCTTTTCTGGCACCACCCACATGCCAAACGGTCCTGCGGCCTTTTGTTCCTCCTCCCCGTCTTCCTCCCCCTGGAAATTATAAACATCAGACGCTCCCGACCAACACGATAGAGTAGATATCGGTGGTCGGCGGAT
>CAMWUU010000266.1 GCA_947177515.1 uncultured Lachnospiraceae bacterium | reverse complement strand
GATTATCAAAGCGGAGGTGCCGACTGGATCGATGATCGCAACGATACAGATTGATGACCGTTTGATTGGCAACCGCTTAGCATATCTTTTTTCGGATCCGAAGCGCGGCGATATTGTGATTTTCCCGTCCCCGGACAATGAGAAGGAAACCTACATAAAGCGTATTATCGGCCTGCCGGGGGAAACCCTAGAAATTGTGGACGGTGTGCTTTATATTGATGGTAAGGTGTACGAGGAAGATTATTTAAATGAGCCGATGATAGGCGATTTTGGACCGTTTACTGTGCCGGAAGAACATTATTTTATGATGGGGGACAATCGGAACCATTCGTGGGATTCGCGCTATTGGACAAACCATTATGTAGCAAAGAGCAAGATACTTGGAAAGGCGTGGTTTCGCTATGAGCCTTCTTGGGGGCTGCTTAAATAGAAAACCCGGTGCAAAACCGGAATGGGATGGGAAAAATATCAGGGGTGGTATGCGTGCGGTGTTTCTAATTCTGCTGCTCTTTTTTGGCGCTGTCTTTTCACAGGAGGGGGAAAAGAGTCGGGCTGCCGTTTCTGTGAATGGTGGGATGACGGATATTAGGGTCGGTCTTGCGGCGCTTTACGCAGATAAAACAGAAATAAAAATATCCAATACAAGGATCGGTCTGGGGTACTGTATTAATGACAGCTACCAGACCGATTTGGAATTTGCAAGCAGTACAGGGTTTGTTTTTACGCCGGCAAACGGCTTTTATTACTCGCTGGCAAAAACCTATGCAAGCTATGCGAGTGCAGAGCGTGCGGCGGCGGTAATCCGCAATCTTGGGGTATCTGCCTGGCCGGTGGCCATTTACCGCAATTACTGGAGAGTCTATGTCGGCGGTACAAAGACGGCGGCACAAGCGGAAGAAGTTTATGCAAAAATCAAGGATCGTTACGGGTACAGCTATTCGGTGCTGATGTCTGATAATGCCCACCGGGTGTTTGTGCAGGCGGATGGCTATTCGTTTCTTATTGATGGGGAGCAAAAAAAGGCGTATCCACAGTTTAAGGTGCTTGATACGGACGGGAAGGGAAATGCCGTATTTGATCTTGGCAGCCGCAGGTACCGCGGGCGCATTGAAATCGGCTGTTACGGGAAGAAATCTGTGACTGCCGTCAATATAATCAATATAGAATCTTATCTTTATGGGGTCGTGCCATGTGAGATGCAGGCAGGCTATCACGCGGAGGCGCTTAAAGTGCAGGCAGTCTGTGCGCGCAGTTTTGCGCTGATGAAGGTCGGCTATCGGGCGGACTCCAATATTTCGCGCGCCTACTATCTGGAGGATACGACTAAAAGCCAGGTCTACCGCGGTTATGGCGCGGAGGACTCCCGCACAAACAGGGCGGTGGATGCAACGCGGGGCGAAGCCGTATATTATGAGGGCAAAATGGTGCCGACCTACTATTTTTCTACAAGCGGGGGCAGCACCGAGAATGTCAGTGAGGTCTGGGGCATGGGTGCAGGGTACTTAAAGGCGGTACCGGATCTTTATGAAACGGAACCGGAAAAACAGCCCTGGCTTGTTACCTACACAAACAGCGATATTAAGACCAAACTTGAGGCAAAAAAACTATCGGTTGGGACAGTACAGGCCGTGATACCGCAGGTGATGACTGCGACAGGCCGGGTGTATCTGATGAAAGTCCGTGGGTCGGGCGGGAATAGCATTTTGCAGGCGGGAACAATCCGCGAGGTATTTTCGCTTCCAAGCACAAAGTTTAAGGTAGTAAAGCAGGGGGATGTGCCGGATATGGTGACGGTGCAGGGGAAGCAGACGAAAGAAACCGTGAGAATCGGAGATTGTTATGTGCTTTCTGCAGGCGGGACGGTTGCAGGGGTGGATAAAGGACTTTCGCAGTATATCGTTGCGGGGGCGGACAACCTGATGAATTATCCGCGCAGCGCGCCAGAAAGTGCTGGTATCTGGTATTTCTACGGGATGGGTTACGGGCATGGCGTGGGAATGAGCCAATCCGGTGCAAACGGGATGGCAAAGGCGGGGTATGGTTACCGTGAAATTATTTCATATTATTATAGCGGCGCTACAGTGGGGCAGGTTGGAAAATAATATGGGTAAATTTGGAAAATACGACCGGATGGACTGTGTACCTGGCAGGAAGAATTTTTAGGAAAGGTTCGATAAAAAAGTGGATTTATGAAAGAAATGGATTTTATCAAGGAAAACGATTTCGGGGAGGGGGAGTATGTGGATTACCTGAAGAAACAGGATTTTTATTTTGAGCTGCCGCAGGAGCTGATTGCGCAGGATCCGCTTAAGGATCGGAGCGCTTCTAGGCTACTTGTGCTGGATAAAAATACGGGGGAATGCCGTCATCGGGGTTTTTTTGATATTCTGGAATACCTGCGGGCGGGGGACTGCCTTGTAATTAATGATACAAAGGTTATCCCTGCAAGGCTTATTGGGACGAAGCTTTTGCCTAAGGGGGAGAAAACGCCATCGGAAGGTGCCATAAAAGATACCAGGAACGGTCAGGAGGCAGGAGCTAAGATTGAGTTGCTGCTTTTAAAGCGCCGGGGTGATGATGTGTGGGAAACATTAGTAAAGCCTGGGAAAAAAGCGAAACCCGGCACAAGGATTTCCTTTGGGGATGGGATACTGACAGCGGAAATCCTTGAGATTGTAAAGGAGGGGAACCGGCTTGTAAAATTTTACTACGGGGGGATTTTTGAGGAGATTCTGGATAAACTGGGGCAGATGCCGCTGCCACCCTATATTACGCATACACTAAAAGACAGGGATCGTTACCAGACAGTTTATGCCAAGTATGAAGGTTCCGCTGCCGCGCCAACGGCAGGACTGCATTTTACGCAGGAACTGCTCGCACAGATTGAGCAGAAGGGTGTGACGATTGCGCATGTGACGCTGCATGTGGGGCTTGGCACCTTCCGCCCAGTGAAGGAGGAGAATATCTTAGAGCATCATATGCATTCCGAGTTTTACCGCGTGCTGCCAAAGGAGGCGGAGAAAATTAATGCCGCAAAGCGTGCAGGGGGCAGGGTGGTCTGTGTAGGTACGACAAGCTGTCGTACAGTGGAGTCTGCGGCGGGGGAGGATGGTACGGTGCGCGCGGGAGAGGGGGATACGGAAATTTTTATCTACCCTGGTTACCGCTTTAAGGTGCTTGACTGCCTGATTACGAATTTCCACCTGCCGGAATCCACATTGTTAATGCTGGTTTCGGCGTTGGCTGGGAGGGAGAGGGTACTTGCTGCCTATAAGGAGGCAGTAAGGGAAAAGTACCGGTTTTTTTCGTTTGGCGATGCCATGTACATTGAGTGAAAATTTGATATAAAAAAGGAATTTGCCCCAACTCATTTGGGTATTGCCAAAAAGACAATCTGATATGGGCTGATTATAAGGGGGAGTGGAGAAATTATGAAAGGTTCTTTGATTGATGCATGAAAAGATATATTGCATTTTTGCGTGGTATTAATATAAGTGGTAAAAATAAAGTCCCAATGGCGGAATTAAAGAAGGGCTTTGAAGAATTGGGTTTTGCAAAAGTTAAAACCTATCTGAATAGTGGTAATATTATTTTTTCAAGTGATAAAGATGATATGGGGAGTTTTACAAATCAGATTCAAACAAAGATAAAAAGTCAGTTTAACTTAGATATTCCAGTTTTTGTCATATCAAAAGAAGTGCTTGAGGATATTTTATCTAATGCACCGGATTGGTGGGGAAATGGGGATAAGGAAATCTATGATAATCTGATTTTTATTATCCCGCCAGCCACATTTGCTGATGTATTCCATGAGATCGGGGAGCCTAAAAAGGAATTGGAAATGATAAAAGACTACAAAGAAGCAGTATTTTGGTCCTTTAGTCGGAAGGATTACCAAAAAACAAATTGGTGGTCAAAGACAGCAAGTGCAAGTATCAGTACTAAACTGACGATAAGGGCAGTCAATACTGTTCGCAAGATCGTTGGAATGTAACCGTTAGGAAAAGCAACACATGGAAGAGTAGCATGTTTATTCTGGCAGCAATCTTTATCTCCGGTTTTTTATAGCAATCCATAAGTTGGATTACTTTTAAGGGTACGATAGGAGGGACAGAATGAAGAAAATAGGAATATTATGCGCTACAGCTAAGGAACTTAGTCCATTTCTTACAACTATTCAGAATAAAAAAGCAAAGGAGTATGCCATGCATTCCTTTTATATTGGTAAAATTGCTGATGTAGAAGTAGTTGTGGTATATTCAGGCTGTGGAAAAATCAACGCTTCCATAACAACACAGCTTTTAATAGAACGGTATGAGGTGGATGCAATTATTTTTTCTGGGATTGCCGGCGGCATAAAGGAGGAGATTGAAGTATTTGATACGGTGGTATGCACTGCCTCCACGTTCCACGATACAGATAATGGGATATATATGGATTTTCCGGTTATGGATGAGCCTATATTTTATGCAGATGACTATCTGGTTTCCCTGGCAAGAAAAGCAGCAGGTGGGATCAAGCGAAAGATATACTTTGGCATTGCCACAACGGGGGATAGATATGCGGAGCCGATCCATCCGGATGCTTTGTGTATTGATATGGAAACAGCTTCAGCGGCGCATACATGCTACATGAATCAAGTGCCTTTTGTGGCAATTCGATCGATATCGGATAATAATAAAGAGGCTGGACAAGAAGCAATTAACCGAAATTATGAAAAAGCGGCATATCAATCCTATCAGTTTGTTTATACAATGCTTCAGGAGCTTGGGAAAGATACCGATTATCTTTCTGACAGCTTCCGATGAAGAGGTTAATATGGTGCGCAGGCTGGATAGGGGTTTATTACTTCGACAAAAATATCGGTACTAACAAATAAATCAAATGTTATTCTGGAGGGAACTATGGGTGACACTAAAATAAGCTATGATGGGAAATTTGGGTTTCATGCATTTAAGTGTGAGATTTGTACCACTTTTATGATGTTTACGAAATAGGAACGGGAAAGGGAATGGGAACAGGAACGGGGCAAGGGCACTGCCAATCCAGGCAGTGCCCGTGGCCGGGGCAGGTTGTAAAAATTTAAAAAAAAGATTTTTGTAAAAAAACAAAATTTTGGAAAATACATGGCGGTAGGTAAGCCCCGGGGGGTTTAGAA
>CAMWUU010000265.1 GCA_947177515.1 uncultured Lachnospiraceae bacterium | reverse complement strand
TCTGGGGATTCTTCTATTCCCACTATGATTGCAACAATAAGAAGAAGAAACGCCGCTAACGCAATTCCGACCCCTATAATAAAAATGCCATGCTGTTTCTTCTGCTTTTTTGATTGCATTATTTTCTTCCCCCTGTGGTTAAAACCAGTCTTTTTCATCCAGCCGAACTCAAGAATATTTTTAATATATCATAGAATCCCCCAAAAGTCAAAATAATCCATAGTAAAATACTTTTTTTAACAAGGATGGAAGATGCAGTCGGGATCCTGCTTCTTGCTATTTTGGGGTGGGCAAATATAGAAGGTAGGAGTATGTTTTTTATCAGGTTCCTTTTAGCTATGGGGAAAGAAATCAGCATTTTTGAGTGGTCAATTTTGATATTTTAACAATGGAAAGATGGTAAAGAGGAAAAAGCGGTTTGTATCTGGTAAAAAGTTTTGGAGTATTTAGTAAAAAGGGGATGAAATCGTATGATAATAGAAGAAAGAATAGCAATAATTGATAATGAAAAAGCAAAAATTATCTAGATTTTTATGCGAAATGGCTATATGATTTTAAAGAAGAAGGAGGGCTGTATAGTATGAAGGGAAAGAAAACGGGAAAAAAACAAAAGTGGAAGGTTTGGGGAATTGCTGCTATTTTGCTGATTTGCGGCTTTGTTGCCTGCGGCAAAGAACAGAAGCCGCCGAATGTGCCGCTTCAGGATTTGGTTGTTGAGTATCCGCTAGACAATATGTCATGTTTTACGGCGATGGAGGATGGGACGGTTTATCAGGTTAATTTGGAACAGGTTATGGAGGAGGAGTCAGAATATAAGTTACATCGCTTTAATGCTATGGGGGAATGGGAGAAATCCATAAGCTTAAAGGATTATGATATGGTGGGGGCACTTGCAGTGTCAGAAGATGGGAAATATGTGTATTTTACGGCACAGAATATGGAGTATGGGATTGATCTGTATCTTTTCTCTTATTCTGTGGAGGACGGGGTAATTACTAAGCTGTGTGATTTCACTTATTTTGACCAGATCAAGCAGCTTGTGGTAGTGGGGGATGTGGTTTACATACTTGGGAAATCTCCAAACTGGCAGACACAAGAACCGCCAAATTCAGGCTATACTTTTTCCGGGGAGCGCTTAGTTTCCTACTGTGTTGTTACCAAGGAGCAGACACAGCTTGGATTTGAATTTCCAATCAGTATGGCGGCAGGCGGGGATGGGACATTGGTTGTTCTAGGATATCAGGAAGGGGATGGTTATTGTCTGATGAAATATGATCCTGCAAAGGATTCCATGCGGGTACAGGGGCGTTTTGAGGATTATAAGTTTGACCGGTTTGCGGTCTGCAATGGCGGCAGGGATGTGATATATGACTATACTTTTAATCCGAGGGGGCTTGTCCTGTCAGATATCAATAATTTATCGGTTGAGGCAGAACTTTATCCGGATGCTTTTACCGGATTTTTCGGGGTGCTTTATACGGGTGGAAGAATTTATTGTCGACAGTATTCAAAAGGGTTGATTTCCTTTCCGCTTGACGCGGTACAGCGCGATAATAAGAAATTAAGTTTTCTTACAAGGGAAGGCGGTTCCCTTGTGGCACCGTATGGCTGCGGCTACCTTATGGAGAAGATTGAGCTAAGTGATGAGAAGTTCACAGTGAAGGTGTTGGCGCGGGATCAGGATTATGATCTGTGCATGGTGGATAGTTTTGATGGTAATGCCAGTAATCTGCGTAAGAATGGGGTATTTTACCCGTTGAATGATGTGCCTGGCATTGAGGAATATTTTGCCCGCTGTTTTCCATATGTGCGGGAGGCAGCAGTAAAGGAGGATGGGACAATCTGGATGCTGCCTGTACAAATCGATGTACCGGGTATTCTTTCAAGAGAGGAGCTTTTAAAGGAAAACGGGCTTTCCCTGCGTTCGGACATGACCTGGCAGGAATATGAGGAAATGCTCTTTAAGACAACAAAGGAACAGCAAGGAAAGATTGGTATAAACAGTGGTTTTTTAAAGCGGATTTTTGCCAGACAGTATTTTTCAAATTACCATACACTTTCCGGCGGGCTGTTTGAAGAGTCTGTCCGTGCCCTGTCAAACATCTGCACTGTGGAATGTGATTATGGAACTGATGAAAAAGATATGATTATGGAGGCGATAACGGGGCTTTGGAGATTTGATTATGCACCGGGGAGGGCGTATTATGAGGAAGATGGAGTTTTTGTCGGGATACCAAAGCTTTTGGCTTCGGATAAAAATATTGCCTCCTGTACCTTTTTGGCGGTGAACCCGGACTCAAAGAGAAGGGAAGAGGCGTTATCCTATCTGGCAGATTTGGTAGCCTATCAGATGAGAAGTGAGGATGTGCCATATTTTGCGGATGGGGGAACCCAAAATGCGCTTGATACTGCCTTATATAAAGTATATCAGGATGCAGAAATTGTTTTTGCGCCGGACTCTGATATTTATGATACGGGGTTTGATGAGATGCTTTCCGGAGAACTTTCTGTTGTGGAATACATAAAACAGACAGAGCCGAAATTAAAGATGTACTGGGGAGAATAAGTTCGAAAATAAATTTTTAAATATTGGTTCATATGCCCACTTTTGCGGGCTGGGGGAAATAAGGGGGAAATAAGGATGAGATTATTATATCGTGGAATAGGTTTTATGTTTATGGTCGTTTGTGTTTTTGTACTTGCTTCTTGTGGTAACAAGACAGAAGGGGAAGTACAGAAAACGGAAGGGATGGCGGGGGAAATCTCCACAACGCCGTCTGGGTCGGATGCGGATGAGGGATTTAGCCAGAAACTTGGGAATAATGGAGAAGTGGGAGAAGCGCTTACTCTTAAAGGGAAAGCATTCGGGGAGTTGGCGGTGGTCGGCGAGGAAGATGCTTTCTATTGTAATCTGCCAGAAAATGTAATGAATTGGGAGAATGTTGTGCCAATTTGTACTGACCCATTATATGGAATATTGTATTATGTGGATTATGGTGGGGATTTTATGATCCATGCTGTTTATAACGGGCAGTCGCAGACTGTGGTGGAACTGCCGGGCAAAAGGCTGTTCTGCCGCGGGGGGAAGCTGTATTTTCTGCTTGAGTCCTATAATCAGTTCCAGATCGAAGGCGCGGTAAGTGGAAATATTATGGAATACGACCCGGTGACAGGAAATGTTGCAGTTCTTTTGGAGGAAGTATTTGATTCCATTGTGGTCTATCAGGATATGATCTATTGCAGAAAGAAAGGGGAAAGCGTAGATTATAAGGGGGATTTAAAGATAGAGCGGGTGAAGGAATGGTTTTATTATTTTGATAGCAGGAGTCTTGTGGAATTGGAATGTAATGGGAATACAGAATATATTTTGAACCCACAGCGCTATGGGGAGTATTTCTTTGCAGTAACTTTAAAACACGATGAGGAAAAGCCGGAAATCAGCTACCGGATTGGGATGGAACTTAGAACGGCGGATGGCAGGCGCGGGACGGTGTGGGAAGATTTGCAGCCTAGTTCAGATTACTATGTGAAGGATAAC
Organism: uncultured Lachnospiraceae bacterium; assembly: GCA_947177515.1. Taxonomy (GTDB): domain Bacteria; phylum Bacillota; class Clostridia; order Lachnospirales; family Lachnospiraceae; genus RGIG4057. The sequence goes on along the minus strand of CAMWUU010000265.1, from coordinate 1,627 downwards.
TATCTTTGCTGGCGTGCACAGGATCGTTTCCATATGTTCGACTTAACATCAGGTAAAGAACAAACTTGTGCAGTAAAAGAAGATAGTGTATTTAGTTATATTGTAGTGGACGGCTGGATTTACGGCACGGAAAATTGGCTGGTTGAGATTGAGGGAGGGAAGAGCGGAACATGGTTTAGCATGGATGAAAAATTGAATTATATTTTTGAGTTTTATACAGATGGCAATAAAGTCTATAGTATTGTAGGGCACTACAGTAAAGACAAGAATCCGGTACTGCGTCTGGTACAGATGAAAAGAGGGGTGGAGCGGCTGAGTGTTATATCCGGCGGCTATGTGACCGAAACCGGATTTTCGTTTCATCCAATCGGGGAGTGAAAAAAGATGTGTGTTGTTGGGTGGTTTGTTTTGGAAGCCACCCAGGGAGAATGGGTTTATTTTCCTTAGATAGGAAATTGAAGATAGAAAAAACTAAAAATAATTCTTGACAATTAACTTTAGTTAGCATATACTAACATCGAGAAAAGGATGTGGTCATTTTCAAAAGGTCATATAAAACACAGAAGGGGGATGAGTGTTATGCCACTTACAATGGCAGCAACTGGCGTGCCAAATATAATCCGCAGGATTGGCGGGAAGGAGGAAACGCGAAAATTTCTTGAGAAGCTTGGCTTTGTGACGGGCGGGACGGTTACCGTGGTTTCCATGGCAGGGGGAAATATGATTGTAAGTATAAAGGATTCCCGTGTGGCAATTGGAAAGGATATGGCTGGCAAGATTCTGGTCTAAGCTTGGCACAGAAAGGAGGATATAGATGAGGACATTGAAGGAGGTTGCCTGTGGGCAGACTGTGAAAGTAAAAAAACTTGCGGGGGAAGGAGCCATTAAGCGCAGGATCATGGATATGGGCATAACAAAGGGGGTGGAGGTTTTTGTACGCAAGGTAGCCCCGCTTGGCGATCCAGTCGAAGTGACAGTGAGGGGATACGAACTTTCGCTGCGTCGGGAGGATGCGGCAATTATCGAGGTGGAATAGGGAAAAAAGAGGAAATGAAATTTTTTTGGTAATAGGTTAGTTTTGACTAATTATAAGAAGGATAAGCTAATAAGAAGGCTGATAAAATGCTGATCAACCAGTTTGGGGAAATTCTGGGGACAGCTTACCTAAGCTGTATGAAGTTTGTACAGAACAGACCACAGTGTCCATTCGTAAATATACATAAGTGATATTGAAAGCCGCTGTAAGGACGGTGGTTTTTGGCGGTAGAAAAGCAGAAAGGAGTATATTTTATGTCAGTTAATATTGCATTGGCGGGGAACCCGAACTCGGGAAAGACCACACTGTTTAACGCACTGACAGGTTCGAACCAGTTTGTTGGGAACTGGCCGGGTGTGACTGTTGAGAAAAAGGAGGGGAAGTTAAAAAAATCTTTCTTTTTAGGGGAGGAGATTACGATTATTGATTTGCCCGGTGTTTATTCGCTCTCCCCATATACGCTTGAGGAGGTGGTTGCTAGAAATTATCTGATTGGGGAGAGGCCGGATGCAATCATCAATATTATTGATGGAACCAATCTGGAGCGGAATCTGTATCTTTCCACACAGCTTATGGAACTTGGAATTCCAA
>CAMWUU010000264.1 GCA_947177515.1 uncultured Lachnospiraceae bacterium | reverse complement strand
GTTTAAAACTCCGTATGGGAAAGAGGAATTTTTTGGATGGCATATCAGTTTTTCTGGAAATGTTCCCGGAAGAATTCATTTTATTCCCGACGTGGAACATATGGTTGGAATAGTGGGGTACATAGGAAAACATTTGCCAACAGGGAATTTTCCTACAATATAGTCGAAAGAGGGACTTTTAATTATTCAGGAGGAGAAAATCAATGAAACAAATTAACAAGAAAAGAAAAAGTCTGGCAGGTCTTCTTATTTTTGCGCTGCTGTTTGCCCTGTTTGCCCCTGTGGGTATTTTGCGGGCAGAAGGCGGGTTTTGTTTAAATGAAACGAAGCTAACCCTTTATCCGGGCAATACCTTTCAGCTAGAATATTCGGGGGTGGAAGAAACTGGGGATGAGGAATTTGGATGGGATAGCTGGTGGGGATTTGTAAATACACCATCCTTTTTCTCCTCGGATCAATCGGTTGCCGTGGTGGATCATAGTGGTCTGGTGCGTGCAGTCGGGGTTGGCACGGCAGAAATATCAGCGCACTACAATGGGCAGCAGGCGGTCTGCACGGTAAAAGTCCGCAAAAATAGCTGTAAGCTTGACCAGCAGGAACTGGTGCTCTACCAGGGACAACAGGCGGATATAAAATTGACCAGCGGACAAAAAGCAAAAGACTATACCTATTACATAACTGCTGCGGATTATGATACCTGGGCGGATGACACGGCTCTGTCCCCGGTAAGCCTTGGGAAGGGGAATTTCCGCCTGAATGCCAACCGGACAGGAAATTATTATGTAGACTTTGTGATACGGGCAAAAGATGGGAAGGATTATTCGGCGCGCTGTGCGGTAACGGTGCTGCCGTGCGGTTTGACATCCCCGTACCTTGCGGTGGCGAATGGGGAAAAGCTTCCGATTGTCTTAGAAAATGCAGAATTTATTTCCTGTGAGGTGGAGCAGATGGATCAAGAGGGGGAAGAAGGGGATGTCCTCTCTAATAAAGCGGAGGTAAGTGTTAGCAAAAAAGGTGTTATCACCGCAAAAAAGACAGGGAGTATAAAAATATTTGTCCAATATGAAACAGCGTATCATGAATTTAAGATGGAAACACTGAATGTCCATGTGACAGAGCCAAGTTATGTTCCGTTTGAATCATATCTCTGGGTGGGGGAACAGTATAGACCGCAGTTTGAGGGCATAAGCCCATACAGCGCGATTACCGTGGCCTGCGAGGATGAGGGCGTGGTTTATGCAAAAAACGGGGAAGGAGATAATACGGCATATCTAGTTCCGCAGGAAGCGGGTAAAACGACCATCCTTGTTACGGCGGATGGTGTGAGTTTTACGCAGGAAGTGACCATCGTCAACCCGCGCCTTTCTGCTTACAATATGGTTCTGGAAAAAGGAAAAGAGAAGAAAATTAGTGTGACGGGGACGCAAAAAGACAATAAGATCACGTTTTCTTCCTCGGACAAGTCCATAGCATCCGTTACAAAAAGTGGGAAGGTGACAGCCAAAAAGTCCGGTTCAGCGATGATTACAGTAAAGGTGGATGGGCGAAAATATTATTGCAGTGTGACCGTTGGCACGGGGAAGGGACTTAAGGCTGTGCAGAAAGCGGAATCGGTGCTCGGCGCGGAATACAGCCAGCAAAAGCGTATGCAGGCAGGATATTATGATTGCAGTTCACTGGTTTGGCGTGCCTACAATGGGGCGGGGATTAAGCTGGCGGGTGCGGCCAGTGCGCCGACCGCAGCGGAACTGGCAAGGAAGTTAGAGGCGGAAGGCAAGGCCATCGCCTATGCGTATGTGGATGCAAAGGAATTAAAGCCGGGGGATATTATTTTTTACCGGGGAGCGGGGAATGGGAGATATAAAGATATTGATCATGTCGCACTTTATTATGGGGCAAATTATGAAACCAGTTGGTGGTATGGTAACGAAATCCATAACAGCGGCATGGTGATCCATGCGTCGGGCAATGTGCATATGCGGCCGTATGAATATTATCGGACGGACAGTATTGTGATGATTGCCAGGCCAGTGGAATAGGGATATTTAATCTTTTCTGGCCGGTACTAAAAATTCTGATGTGAAAGCGCCATCCTCACTGTTGTATTTACACCAGCCGCCATGTTCGGTGAGGATGGCTTCTGCCCGGTGCAGCCCGAAGCCGTGGATTCCTTTTTTGCTGGAGGAAAAGAGCGAACCGCTTTTTTCCTTTTTTTTCCCGGCGGAGTTTAACATCGAAAAATATAGCATCCGGCCTTTCATGGTCATATAGATACGGATAAACCGTTCCCCGGTAACTAGGGTGCATGCTTCTATTGCATTATCAAGCAGGTTTCCTACGACAATGCTTAGTTCAAGGTCGGAAATTTGAAGTTCTTCCGGGACAAAGGCCTTTACAGTGACGGCGATATCCATCGCCCTAGCCTGTGCAATCTTTGCGGAGAGGATGGCATCGAGGGAGATATTTCCAGTTTTTAACAGCGTGTCCACATGCATAAGCTGGTGGTCAAGTTGTTTAATGTAGGCGAGGGCGCGGTCGGTTTCCCCTGCTTCTAGTTGTCCCTTTAAGGTCTGCAAATGGTGGTGGAAATCGTGTTTGTAGCCGCGCATCTTATGGTAGATTCCCCTCACTTCGTTCAGATGCCGACTGGATTGTGCAGTCTGATATTCAACAAGCTTTAAATATGTTTTCTTTCTCATAAAAATAGCTCCTTCACACAAAGAGCAGATTCCGTAAAACTTCACATATATTCAATAAATGCCCGGTTAACCGCGTCGTATTTTCCGCGCGCAAGTGGTAGTTCCCGCCCGTTTTCCACGCAGACACTGGTGCGTGTGATTTTAGTCACGTATTTCAGGGATACAAGATAGGAGCGGTGAATGCGGAAAAATCCGCAGGAAAGCCTTTCCTCAAAGGAGGAGAGGCTTTCTTTGATCCGGTATTCCCCATGTTTTGTGCAGAGGACAAGGTAATGTAAGAATGCTTCGACATATAAAATATCTGCTTGGTAAAGCTTAACCATACTTCCCTCCGTTTTTATAATAATGGAAGGCGGTTCGGAAAACAGGCGGTTTGCAGCTTTAGAGAGCACTGCCGAAAGCCTCTGCTCTGCCACGGGCTTAACAAGGTAATGCAGGGCATCCACTTCGTAGCCCTCCCCGGCAAATTCGAAATGGGAAGTGATAAAGACAATTTCCGCGCGGTTCCCGTCCGTCCGGATGCGTTTTGCAAGATCCAGCCCGGAAAGTTCCTTCATTTCGATGTCAAGCAGCAGAAGATCAAAGGCTTTCTGGTTTTCATATTCAAATAAAAATGCCTCAGCCGATGGGAACGTAAAAAGTTCACAGGTGTATCCCTCGGTACCTGCCCATTTTTTGACCAGTCGGGAAATAATTTTAAGCTCACATACCTCATCGTCACAAATGGCGATTGTAAATGTCATTTTTTATACCTGTTCCGGGATCTGTTTCGGTTCCGGGTAATCAATACCAAAGGTTTCCACTTCCACGGATTTCATGCGCTGTGTTTCCATTGGGCGGTCGTTCCATGCCGTTGGGACGCAGGCAATGCGGTCAATGATTTCCTCCCCTTCGGTTACTTTGCCAAAGGCGGCATAAGCGCCGTCCAGGTGAGGGGCATCTTTGTGCATAATAAAGAACTGGGAACCTGCAGAATCCGGGTGATTTGAGCGCGCCATGGACAAAACTCCCCTGGTATGCTTTAAGTTGTTTTCAAAACCATTCTGTGTGAATTCGCCCGGGATGGAGTAGCCAGGTCCTCCGGTACCAGTACCCTCTGGATCGCCGCCCTGCAGCATAAAACCCTCGATTACACGGTGGAAAATCAAACCGTTATAAAAGCCCTTTTTAATTAGGGAAATAAAATTGTTGACCGTAATTGGTGCAATCTGTGGGTAGAGCACGGCTTTTATAACAGAGCCGTCCTCCATCGTTATTGTAACAATAGGATTTTTTTCTTCCATAATAAAATTCTCCTTTTTTTTTTTGTTTTTCCTTCTTATACTCATGAGCGATGAAATTTGCCGCCAGTTTTTTTCTTTAGTTCGTGAGTCGGGTTGCTTGACAAGTTTTAGCGTTGTCAGACTAAATTTTGGAAAAGTCTTAAATCCCTGCTTTATAACATTTCCTGCGCCGATTTTTGTCGCATGTAAATGCAAAAACTTCTTTGTGAATATTGTGCGCATCCTTTGGGAGTTATAAGAAACGGCATATTTATTTGCCATTTCTTATAATTATAGTGAGGAAATGGATGCATGTCAACCAGTATCCTTGTGTTTTGATTAGATTGATTAGAAAACGATTAAAGCTATTGACAATGTAATATTATACAGCGTATAGTATAAACAAAGACGGGGGAACCGTATTTCATATCCCTTGAAAAATCGGAATATCGGGGTATACAAAAAAGTGAGGGGGAATGGAAAGGGTAATGGTGTTTAATACTGGTTCGACACTGCTAGATGCCATTGTTCTAGCAGTTGTTTCACAGCAGAAGGAAGGGACTTACGGTTATAAGATTACGCAGGAGGTCAGGCAGGTGCTTGAAGTGTCGGAATCAACGCTTTACCCGGTGCTGCGCCGTTTACAAAAGGACGGCAGCCTAAAAGCGTATGATATGGAATACGCGGGGCGCAACCGCAGGTATTACCAGATTACCCCGGAAGGCTTAATGAGGCTTTCCATATGCAGGGACGAATGGGGGCGCTACGCGGCGAAGATAACAGGGATTTTTAAGCGCAGCGGGCAAGGTTTTTCGCGGCGGGAAGACATGCAGGAGTTGGAGGAGGGGAAGGTGGACCAAGATGATGAAGAATGAATTTTTGGTAAGATTAAAGGAATTGCTTTGCGATCTGCCACAGGAGGAGCGTGACGAGGCCGTCCGGTATTACGAAGATTATTTTGAGGATGCGGGTCCCCTAGAGGAGCCACGCGTGCTAAAGGAATTAATCAGCCCGGAGGATGTGGCAGAGAAAATCCGTGCCGGATGTACCGGCAGGGAGAAAACCGATTGTGAAATTGAATTTGCGGGAAGTGGTTATAAAAAGCAGGGGGAGGGGAACGTATTACAGGAAGATGTTGATAAGGGAGTAAGCGACCTGGTGCAGGATGAGATTGGGAAGGAAGAAAACCAACCAGGGGAAGATAGGGTGGAAATGGCAGCCAGCCAGCCAGCGCAGGATAAGGTGGAAATGG
>CAMWUU010000263.1 GCA_947177515.1 uncultured Lachnospiraceae bacterium | reverse complement strand
CCTTTGTCGCGACCATGTCCGGGATTACGGAGGTTAACCCACTGCCGCCGCATTATTACTGCGAGAAATGCCACTATGCGGATTTTGATTCGGATGCAGTAAAACCTTATGCGATGAGCTGCGGCTGTGATATGCCTGACCGCGTCTGTCCACAGTGCGGGGCAATGCTATTAAAGGACGGGCACAATATCCCATTTGAAACCTTTTTAGGCTTTAATGGGGATAAGGAACCGGATATCGACCTGAATTTCTCTGGTGAGTACCAGAGCAAGGCGCATGAGTACACGGAGGTGATCTTTGGGGCGGGGCATACTTTCCGCGCAGGGACGATTGGCACAGTGGCAGATAAAACGGCGTTTGGCTATGTAAAAAAATACAATGAGGAGCACGAGAAGCACCAGCGCCCGGCGGAGATGGAGCGCATCGCGCTTGGATGCACGGGAGTCCGCCGCTCGACCGGGCAGCATCCCGGCGGTATTGTCGTGCTTCCACATGGGGAGGATATCAATTCTTTTACGCCCTTACAGCACCCTGCAAACGATATGAACACAAAAATTGTAACAACACATTTTGAATACCATTCCATTGACCACAACTTGCTAAAACTTGATATCCTGGGGCATGATGATCCGACCATGATCCGCGTACTGGAAGATTTTACCGGGATTGACGCAAAAAAAATCCGTATGGATGACCCAAAAGTTATCTCGCTCTTTGCCTCGACTGAGGCACTTGGTATTACGCCGGCGGATATCAGTGGCTGGGATCTGGGGTCGCTTGGCCTTCCGGAACTTGGCACGGATTTTGTTATGCAGATGCTGCGGGATACAAGGCCTAAGAGTTTTTCCGATATGATCCGTATTTCCGGACTGTCGCACGGGACGGATGTGTGGCTTAATAATACGCAGACCCTGATCCAGGAGGGAACCTGTACACTCTCAACCGCAATCTGCACGCGTGATGATATTATGACTTATCTGATCCAGATGGGGATTGAGAACGGGCACGCATTTAAGATTATGGAAAGTGTCAGGAAGGGAAAGGGCGTGACCGACGAGATGGAAGAAGAAATGCTCTCCCATGGTGTACCGGACTGGTATATCTGGTCATGCAGGCGCATCAAATATATGTTCCCAAAGGCACATGCCTGCGCCTATGTTATGATGGCGTTCCGCATCGGATATTTTAAGGTGTATTACCCGCTCGCCTACTATGCAGCATACTTTAGCATCCGGGCATCCGCGTTTAACTATGAACTTATGTGCCTTGGCAAAGAGCGGCTGCGTATGCATATGGCGGAGTATAAAAGGCGCATGAATTCTTCGGATTTTAAGGAAAAACTTTCACAGAAAGAAGAAGATACTTACAAGGATATGAAGCTGGTTGAGGAAATGTACGCCAGGGGCTATGAGTTTGAGCCGATTAATATCTTCACCGTAAAAGCACATGCTTTCCAGATTATAAGCGACAAAAAGATTATGCCGTGCCTGTCCACGATTGAAGGACTTGGGGATAAGGCCGCAGATCAGATTGTGGAGGCAGCAATGGACGGACCGTTTTTATCCCGTGAGGATTTCCGGGAGCGCTGTAAAGTCAGCCAGACAAACTGTGACAAGATGGCAGAGCTTGGGCTGTTGGGGGATATCCCGCTTTCAAACCAGATCTCTTTGTTAGATTTTCTGGGAGCATAAGCGGGAAATAAGGGGGAGGACATTTCTCTTGCAGAAGCTTGTTTTTGGTGGTATACTCCTTTTATGGAAATTACTTTATGGAGGATCATATTTATGGATTATAAGGAATTAGCGGAATTACTGTTTCCACATATTGTCACAACAAGGGAGGATATGGAAAAAAGATTTCCAGAACGCGATTTGCCAAATAGGGCAGATTTGCCAAATAGGGCAAATGTAACAAGGATCGGTCCTAGTCCGACGGGATTTGTCCATCTGGGAAACCTTTATAATGCAATTATTGCAGAACGGCTTGCCCATCAATCCGGCGGTGTTTTTTACCTGCGCATCGAGGATACCGACAACAAAAGGGAAGTGCCAGGCGCTGTTTCCACCGTGATCCAATCGATGGCATATTTTGGTGTGAATTTTGATGAGGGTGCGGTTGCCGATGGGGATCATGGGGCATATGGTCCGTACAGGCAGCGGCAAAGAAAAGATATTTATCAAACCTTTGCGAAATGGCTGGTACAGCAGGGCAAGGCATATCCTTGTTTTTTGTCGGAAGAAGAAGTTTCCGCCATCCGTGACGAGCAGAATGAAAAAAAGGAAGATATTGGAATTTATGGGAAATATGCCGAAAAAAACCGGAACCTTACCATGGATGAGATCAAAGAAAAGATCGGATGCGGTGAAAAGTGGGTCTTGCGGTTTAAGGGAAGTTTAAATTCGGATTATATCGCGGTGGAGGATGCAATCCGGGGAAAGCTTGAAATGCCAAGAAATTTCCATGATTTTATCCTGCTTAAAAGTGATGGTATCCCGACCTATCATTTTGCCCATGTGGTGGATGATCATTTAATGCGCTCCACGCATGTGATCCGTGGGGAAGAATGGATCCCATCGCTTCCGATCCATATCGAATTGTTTAACGAGTTTGGCTGGGAACATCCAATCTATTGCCATACCGCTACCCTAATGAAACTTGAGGGAAACAGCAAAAGAAAACTTTCTAAGAGAAAAGACCCAGAACTGGCACTTTCCTTTTATCAGGAAGAGGGGATTTCACAGGATGCAGTCTGGGAATTTCTCCTGATGATCCTCAATTCCAATTTTGAAGAGTGGAGGATTGCAAATCCATTTAGCGACTACAGGGAATTTTCCTTTACCCTGGAAAAAATGTCAAACTCCGGCGCACTAGTTGACCTGGATAAGTTAAGGGATGTTTCGAAAAATGTAATCAGCCGGATGGACGCAAATGAAGTTTATGAGAAATGGTTTCAATGGTGCTGCAAGTACAATGAGGAATATGCCGCGCTTCTTACAAAATATAAAGACCGTACCATTGCGGCGTTAAAAGTTGGCCGCGGAGGGGAGAAACCAAGAAGGGATATTGAAACATGGAAACAGGCCTGTCAGTTTATGAGTTTCTATTATGATGAAAAATTTGAGATTGTTGACACAATGCCGGAAGAATGCGATGAAAATCTGGTTCGCGACTTCTTTAAACGGTATCTTGAGCGCATCGACTACAACGATGATTCCACGGCATGGTTCCAAAAAGTGAAGGAACTTACAGAAGAGTTTGGATTTGCTGTAAAGCCAAAGGATTATAAAAAAGATCCTTCCGCCTATAAAGGGAGCATCGTCCATGTTACAAACATGCTGCGCGTAGCGCTGACAGGGCGTTCTAATGCGCCGGATATCTGGGATGTGACACATGTACTGGGGGAAGAGATGGCAAAGGAAAGAATTTCCAAATGGTGTTAAAAACTGGATGGGTAAGAGGGATATTGGGGAGATATTTTGGGACTGTTTTCAGGTTAGGAAAAGATGCAGGAGGGAAAGGGGCAGTCTTTGATCTGCCCCTTTCCCATTTGTCTTTATGTAGGGATTTATATAACTAGAAAGGAGAGGGAAGGATGTATAAACATCACGAAGAATCACTTGAAAATCTGAAGAATTATTTTTTGGGACGAAAGGAAGTGACCGCCCTGATTTTTGGAGGTTCCGTGGCAAAGGGATGTGAACGTCCGGATTCTGATCTGGATGCAATGGTTGTGGTTACAAAAGAAGATTATGCGCAGCGCGTTAAAAACCACAGGACGGCAGAAACCATTACGGGGTATTGTACCTATGAGGGTGGGTATTTTGACGTGAAATATATGACGAAGGAATTTCTTATTGATGCGGCAGAAAAGGGAAGCGAGCCGGCAAGGAATGCTTTTCTTGGTGCTAGGGTATTGTTTACAAAGGATGAGGAAATCCCGGGGATTGTGGCAAAAATCCCGATATTCCAAAAAGGTGAAAAAGAGGAAAAAATGCTGTCTTTCTATGCGGATTTCTGGCTAAATTATTATTATTTCCTGAAATCCTGTCCGGTGGATGGCTATATGAAGTTACATGCCGTAGGGGAAGTTATATACAGCGTGTACCGTATGGTTTTGCAGGAAAACGAGATTTTGTTCCCTTGCAACCGGAGGCTTGAGGATTTTGTGGAAAAAATTTCGGATCAGACGGCAAAACTTGTAGGGCTTGGAAAACGGGCGGCAGATTCACAGAGAATGGAAGATGTGGATGCGTTTGTAGAATTTTTTTACGGAGTTCTTACCTGGGAGAAACCGACCGAGATTGGAACAGTCCTATCGCGTTATACAACGGATTTTGAGCAATGGTGGAGGGTTCCAAGACCGAATATAAATGAGTGGTAAAAAGAAAAACTGGGTATAGAATGAAATCTTTTTGCGGATACTGGCTGTATTCGGGAAGTAAATCCCGTTTTTTGTGGAAATAAATTTTTGGATAAACAAAAAGATATAGTCCTGCAGGGATGTTTTTGTGACCTGGCAGCAGGACTGTCCTATGGAGGGATGTATGAATACAGCGACGTGGAAAGAGGATATGGATGGCGGGATATCCGAAAGGACGGATACAAACAAGGACAAGGATATGGTATCAAAAGATGGGACCCAGGGTGGAAAAGGTGCCAAATCCGGGGATAAACCGGAAAAGGAAGAAAAGCGCGACCAGAAAATTTCGGATTATGGCCAGGTGACTTTGGATGAGAATATGGCACACCATAAAATCCATCTGCTTTCGATTATTGGTGAGATCGAAGGGCATGAAAATTTGAATTCCAGCCAGAAAACAACAAAATATGAACATGTCCTTCCGCAGCTTGCCGCGATTGCAGATAGTACAGAAGTAGATGGGCTTTTGGTGCTTTTGAATACGGTGGGCGGCGATGTGGAGAGCGGTCTTGCGATTGCGGAAATGATTGCCACGCTAGGCAAGCCAAGTGTTTCTTTGGTTCTTGGAGGAGGGCATTCCATTGGTGTCCCGCTTGCGGTGGCAACGGATTATTCTTATATTGTGCCGAGCGGAACCATGATCATCCACCCGGTGAGAATGAGCGGCACAGTGATTGGGGCACAGCAGACTTACGATTATTTTAAGAGGATTCAGGATCGGATTCTGGGCTTTGTAGCAGGGCACAGTGACGCGCCGAAGGAGCAGTTGGAAGGGATGATGATGAATACCGGTATGC
>CAMWUU010000262.1 GCA_947177515.1 uncultured Lachnospiraceae bacterium | reverse complement strand
GACGGAAATTGCTTCCTTGTTTGGGGTGATGGGAGGGCATATACGGAACTATAAAAACAGTATATGCCCGTACAGAGGCGGAAGGAATTTACGGGAGCTTGCGGACGGAAATTGCTTCCTTGTTTGGGGTGATGGGAGGGCATATACGGAACTATAAATAGGAGGACTAAAATGAAATCACAGACAGATTTGGAACAGATGTTAAGGAGCATTGACCACAGGGGCTATCCGGCATACAAGGATCTGCGCGGAAGCTACCAGTTTGTAGGCTATGTGCTAGGAATTGACCATGTGCAGGGCGACCCGTTTGCCGCGCCTTCCCGTCTTAGCGTGCGCGTCGGGAAAGCGCAGGCAGGCTTTGCACCGGAAATGTATGAGAAGGAACATAAACGTGTGGCACTCTCTGACCATCTGCTGCGCGTCTTTGGGCGGACACTAGCGGACTATACATTCCAGGCAAAAGGTTCCGGCAAGAGCGGGCTGATCGGGGTCAGCCGCCCGGGGCAGGAAATCCTCGCGCGCACGGCATGTGAAATACAAAACGGCGATGTGCTGGTTCGCTTTGAAGTTGGCTTCCCGGCAAACGGACGCACAATCAATGCGGGGGAACTGCACAAAATTCTATTTGACTATATCCCACAGGCCGTAAAGCGCTCACTCTTTTACAAAAACCTGCGCGCCGAGGAAGTAAAGGCAGTCCTTGAACTTGCGGAAGACGAGCAGGCGGTGAGGGAGGCGCTATTTGAAAAAGGACTCGTCGCCTTTGTGGCAAACGGGGCGATCCTGCCGCGTGAGAGCGGCGTATCTCAAAAACCGATGAAAAATGCCGTGGCATTTACCTCACCAAAGGAATTTGAGGTGGAACTTACCCTGCCCCACCGTGGTGCGGTAAAGGGAATGGGAATTCCTTCTGGCATCACATTGATTGTAGGAGGGGGCTACCATGGGAAATCCACGCTGTTAAAGGCGCTAGAGCAGGGCGTTTACAACCATATCGCAAAAGACGGCAGGGAACTTGTAATCACAAGGGACGACGCAGTTAAAGTGCGTGCGGAGGACGGCAGGGCAGTCAAGCATGTCAATATTTCACCATTTATCAGCGACCTGCCAAACGGCAAGGATACTGTTGATTTTTCAACGGAGGACGCGAGCGGTTCGACCTCACAGGCAGCGAATGTGGTTGAGGCTATCCGCGCAGGGGCAAAACTCCTTTTGATTGATGAAGACACCTGCGCGACAAATTTTATGGTGCGCGACGAATTAATGCAGCAGGTGGTATCCCCGGAGAAGGAGCCAATCACCCCATTTCTTTTGCAGGCGAGGGAGCTTTATGAAAAATATGGGGTTTCCGTGATCCTAGTCGCGGGAAGTTCCGGGGCATATTTCCATATTTCTGACCGCGTAATCCAGATGGATAACTATAAAACGCTTGATATCACAGCGCGCGTAAAAGAATGCATGGAGGGCGAGCCGCCGCTTGAGAAGCTCTCCCTTAGCAAGACCCCAATTGGGGCAATCTTCGGCGATGAAGTGAAAAAGCGTATGGTAAAAGTTGGCCGGCTTGAGAAAAAATACGATGAGGTCAAGGTCAAACAGTTTGGCAAGGACAGTTTTTCATTTGGGCGGGACAATGTGGACTTAAGCTTTGTGGAACAGCTCCTTGATTCCGAGCAGACAACAACACTTTCATACTGTTTAAAAGCGCTTGCCGAAAAGCTTGAGAAGGCTCCGCAGGATATCGAGGCGTTGGTTGAGGAGCTTGATAAACAGATTAGGCGCGAGGGGCTTGCTAGTTTGTGCAAGGGCAGTTATCTCCCGGCAACACTCGCCGCAGTGCGCAAGCAGGAAATCTATGCGTGTGTGAACCGTTACCGGGGTCTGATATAATGGGAAATATTTTTGCCGTAGATAGGAAGAAATTTCCTGGTGTGGATACAGGATGCAGTAAGTAAGCAGTATGGGAGGGATGGGATAATGGAAAAGAACAGGGTCAATTACCAGCGAATGCTTGAGAAGACACTTTTTAAGATTGCAGGGGATGGAAGGATACCATCCCTGCTTTTGCATGCGTGCTGTGCGCCGTGTTCAAGCTATGTGCTGGAGTATTTGTCACAATATTTTGATATTACAGTATTTTACTATAATCCGAATATTTTCCCGAAGGAAGAGTACGATAAGCGTGTGGAAGAAATCAGTCGGCTGATCAGGCAGATGCCGCTTGCGCGCCCGGTTAGCCTGCTTCTTGGAGCATATGAGCCGGAGCGTTTTTTTGCTATGGCAAAGGGGCGTGAGGCAGTGCCGGAGGGCGGGGAGCGCTGTTTTGCCTGTTACAGGCTGCGCCTTTTAGAAACAGCAAGGGTCGCGGCGGCCGGAGGATTTGACTATTTTACGACGACACTTTCCATCAGCCCGCTAAAAAATGCGGATAAGTTAAATGAGATCGGGGAGGAACTTTCTTACGCGTGTGGTGTCGCGTATCTGTATTCGGATTTTAAGAAAAAAAACGGCTATAAGCGTTCCGTGGAACTTTCAAAGGAATATGGACTTTACCGGCAGGATTATTGCGGCTGTATTTATTCGAAATCGGGGCGGATTGTTTAGGCTATTTTTGTATGCGGGAAATAAGTTATAAAAACAGAAGAGGTGTAAAAAATCGTCGATTGACGTTAATCCATTAAGATGTTACTATAAGATTATGGATATCAGGAACGGGAAACCTGTGTAAGGAGAAGGTGTCCGTAGCAAGGAAAGAGGTGGTGCGATGAAAAGAATATTGATTGTCGATGATAACCGGATGAATATTGCGTTTGCAAAGGGATGTTTGGGGGATAAGTATGAGCTGTTGTCTGCTAATTCCGGTGAGGAGGCGGTTGACATCCTTTTGAAGCAGGAGTTTGACCTTGTATTACTTGACTATGTTATGCCGGGGTTAAATGGTATGGGGGTGCTGAAATTTATCCGTGGGAACATCCGCCTGCGCGAAATACCGGTTGTTATGGTGACATCGAGCGAAGAAATGGAGGTGGCGTGCCTTGACGCGGGGGCACAGGATTTTGTCAAGAAGCCGTATGCGCCGGAGGTATTGAAGATGCGCGTAGCACGCACGCTCGAAATGGACGACTATCACAGGAAACTCTCTCTTTTGGTACAACAGAAATCGAAGCGGATTGAGAAAATGCAGATCAGCATTATTGCCAATATTGCAAACCTGATTGAGAACCGGGATAAGGATTCGGGGCAGCATGTTAAGCGCGTGGGCTTTTATACGGGGATTATTGCAGACCGTTTAAGGAAAATGCCGGGTTATCAGGATTTGTTAAGTGAGCGCCTGGTCCGCAATATGATGCAGGCTTCCGCACTGCATGATGTTGGGAAAATTTCGATCTCGGATAATATCCTGTGCAAGCCTGCTAAACTGACTGTGCAGGAGTACGAGGTGATGAAGACACATACGGTACTTGGCGCGCGTATTATCCGACAGTGCCTTGAAAATATCGAGGAGGATGATTATACGGAGATGGCGGAGCAAATTGCGCTTTATCACCATGAGCGCTGGGATGGTACGGGGTACCCGGAGGGGCTTTCAGGTACCGATATCCCGCTCTGTGCGCGTATTATGTCCGTGGCCGATGTGTTTGATGCCTTAATCAGCAAGCGATGTTATAAGAAGGTCCAGACGAAGGAAGAAGCATTCCGTATTATAGAAGAAGGCTCCGGCACACAGTTTGAACCGGCTGTTGTAAAGGCGTTTATTGCGGAGGCGGATTCCATCGGGGCGATAGTGGAGCGGATGCAGAGGTGAAGGGGATGGAAGAAAAGCAGAATTTATGTAAGGCCGCCATTGGGGGCGTGTATAAAGTGTGTGGGATGGAACTTCCCCGTGCGACAAAGATGCGCCTTACCGCGCTTGGCCTGACAGCGGGAACCCAGATAAAAGTACTGAATAACAAGCGCAGCGGTTCGGTGATTTTCCATGTGCGCGGGACAAGGCTTGCGGTTGGAAGAAAGATCGCAGAGCGTATTTATATCGGATAAATAGGAAAGGTAGAGGGTGCTAAGGCGGCATTCCATAAACAGAAAAATTACCGGATAAGTAAAATGTATCTTGGAAGGAAGCATACTTATGGAACAGGAAAGGGAATTGCAGGTCGGTTTTGTTGGGAACCCGAACTGCGGGAAGACAACATTGTTCAATGCCTATACCGGCGCGCGCCTGAAGGTGGCGAATTGGCCGGGAGTTACGGTGGAGAAAAAAGAAGGGGCACTAAAGTATCATAAACATCAGTTCAAGCTGGTTGACCTGCCCGGAATTTACAGCCTGACCTCCTACACAATGGAGGAGAAGCTGACTAGGCAGTTTATCCTGAATTCAGAGGTGGATGTTATTGTCGATGTGGCGGATGCGTCGGCGCTTGAGAGGAACCTTTACCTGACTTTACAGCTCATTGAACTGGGTAAACCGGTTGTGCTGGCGCTTAATATGATGGATATTGTGCAGGAGCGCGGGATGGAGATTGACCTTCACCGGCTGCCGGAAATGCTTGGTATTCCATGTATCCCTGTTTCAGCGCGTAAGCGCACGGGATTGCAGATCCTGATCCATACGGTGGCACACCACCAGGAAAAGCGGAGGGCAATCCTTGAGCACCAGCATCCGGAAAAGGGAAAGCCAAGCCACCATAAACATAACCATCATGAGGAATTCGCGATGGTGTATGACGATGTGATTGAGGATAAGATCGACGAATTAACGGAACGGATGAAGGAAAAGGGATTTAAAAGCCCGAATTACCGCTGGCATGCCCTGAAACTGCTTGAGCAGGACGAAGAGGTTATGGGGCAGGTGGGGATTGATTTCTCGGACATTGTGGATCGCAGCTATGAAGCCGATATTATAAATGAAAAATATGATTTTATTGAGGAGATTATTGAGGAATGCCTGGTGAACAAGCAGACCAAGGCGGATTTTACGGACAGGGTGGATCGGCTTTTGACGCACCGTTATCTGGGGCTGCCAATGTTTTTGTGCATAATGGCAATGGTGTTCTTCCTGACCTTTTTTATCGGGGACTGGCTAAAGGGTTATTTTGAAGATTTTCTGGGATGGTTTTCTAACGTGACGGCGGATCAGCTTGCTGCCATAAAAGTGGGCAGGGTGTTCTCCTCGTTAATAGTGGATGGTATTATCTCGGGAGTGGGGGGGATTTTGACCTTCCTGCCGAATATTTTTATTCTTTTTTTGGCTCTGGCATTCTTAGAGGATAGTGGTTATATGTCACGCGTGGCCTATGTGATGGATGGC
>CAMWUU010000261.1 GCA_947177515.1 uncultured Lachnospiraceae bacterium | reverse complement strand
AAATAATCTATGATCGCAAGCAAAAAAGATATAGTATGAAAGGTGCGAAACAGACAATGCTTACAAATAGCGAAATTTTTGCTATCTGTAAGATTCTATTGGATAGCAGAGCCTTAACCAAAGGGGAAATGAATGAACTCCTAGACAAATTAATTCACTGCTGTGTATTGGAGGAGAATCAAAAGTTGATTTCTGATATGGTGCAGAACGAAAAATTTCATTATATTCCGCCGCGTCATGGCGTGGTATTTAAGGAGCAGATGTGGAAACTTTCTGAGATTATCAAAAAACAGCTCTGCATTATAATTGATTATCAGAAAATAACAAAATTAAAATCAAAAGAACTTGTACAGCGCAAGATAAAACCTCTGGCCATTATGTTTTCGGAATATTACTTTTATCTTTTAGCTTATATTGCTGATGAGCAGGTGCGCAAAGAATATGATTTGCGGGGAAAAGAATGCTGGCCCACCATTTACCGGATTGACCGGATCAAAAATATGAGAGTATTGGACGAGCATTTTAGTATACCTTATGCCGGCCGTTTTGAGGAAGGAGAATTTCGGAAGCGGGTGCAGTTTATGTATGGGGGAAAGTTGCGGAGAGTAAAGTTTAAGTATAAGGGCTTAAATATTGAGGCTGTGCTTGACCGATTGCCAACGGCAAAGATCCTAGAAGAAAAGGGTGGGGTGTATCTGGTGACGGCGGAAGTATTTGGGGATGGGATTGATATGTGGTTGAGAAGTCAGGGGGATGCGGTGGAGGTGATGATATGAA
Organism: uncultured Lachnospiraceae bacterium; assembly: GCA_947177515.1. GTDB lineage: Bacteria > Bacillota > Clostridia > Lachnospirales > Lachnospiraceae > RGIG4057. Next base: position 4,545 of record CAMWUU010000261.1, on the reverse strand, counting down.
TGGTTGTTATGCAATCAATGCCGGGGAAAGTTTTGATCCGGATCCAAAAGAACCAATTATGAAAAGTATTTTTCAACAATATGAGCGGGTATTAGTGGAAAGCCTGGTTGCAGCTTTCGGTTTGGATTTTATAGTTAGGGATCAGTATGGTGGGGATGTGGATACAATTCACAATGTACGTCAGGTGGGAAAAGATAAACAAATGGTGTACAAAAATGCAGAGAATCAGAAAGCATATGAAAACAGAGAAATGTATAGCAAGCAGATGAAGGCAAAATACGATTCGGATGGAAGTTTTACATCAAAAAGGGAAGCGCTTGATCAAAAGAAGAAAAATGGAACATTAACAGATGCTTATACGGGGCAGAAGATGGATCGTAATGCAAAGATGGATGTGGATCATGTTATATCAACAAAAGAAATCCATGATGACCCAGGTCGTATATTAGCTGGATTGAATGGGATAGATCTGGCAAATAGTGAAGAAAATCTTCAGGCGACAGATAGCAGTATTAACAGGTCAATGAAGGAAAAATCAATTGATGAATATACGAAGTGGCTCGATGATAAAAAAGCTGTTCGGGTAGAAGAAATAAAGAAACTTCGCTCTAAAGCGAAATCAGAATTGACGGACAAGGAAAAAAGCCTGTTACATAAATATGAACAGCAGGAAGCCATAGACCAAGAAAAAATGAAACAAGCAGATGCGAATGCACGGAAGGCATATGAAGCAAAGCTTGCAAAAACGTACTATACCAGTAAGAAATTTAAAAAAGATTTAGCATTGGCTGCTGGAAACCAAAGTATCAAAATGGGAGCACGCCAGGCAATGGGATTTGTATTTGCTGAAATGTGGTTTACAGTAAAAGAAGAATTTGAAACCTTAGAGGGCGATTTTGACTTTGGTAAATTTTTAATCACCTTAGGCGGCGGTATTAAACGTGGTTTTGAGAGGGCAAAAGAAAAGTATTCAGAACTTTTCTCACGTTTTTTGGGCGGGGCAGTTTCTGGTGCATTAAGCAGTATTACTACGACGCTTTGCAATATATTTTTCACCACTGCAAAAAATACGGTCAAGATTATCCGTCAGTCCTATACATCCATTGTGGAAGCTGGAAAAGTGCTTTTTATCAATCCGCAGAATTATACTTTTGGCGACCGTATGCGTGCAGTAGCCAAAATATTGGCAACAGGAGCCAGCATGGTTATGGGGGTGATTGTGAGTGGAGCTATTGCAGAAACTCCGATTGGGGGGATTCCTGTTTTGGGGGATGTGGTTCCAGCATTTTGCGGTACCTTTGTTGGCGGCATTATGAGCTGTACTTTCCTGTATTTTATTGACAGAAGTGAATTATCAAATCGATTATTTGGTGTATTGAATAGTTTGCATACGATTGAAACGGAAATAAATTATTATCGGCAGCAGGCAGATTATTTTGAACGATATGCCGCAGAGCTGATGAATATTGATTTGGTAAAATTTAGAAATGAAACTGCCTTGTATGAAACGATTATAACAAATCTTGAGAATGCGCAAACGGATAAAGAGTTGAACATAGTCCTGGAACAGGCATTTCGCGATCTGGGCATAATGGTGCCCTGGAAAGGTTACCAGAATTTCAGTGAATTCATGGGGGATAAAAATGCCCGTCTGGTATTTGAGTAATGTTTCAGTGCGATAAATGTGGTGAATGCTGCAGGCATCTTAATTTGTCTTCCCTTTATCATTTTCTTGACCGGGGGGACGGAGTATGCAGATATTTAAGTGGAAATTTATGTACAGTTTACGAAAAACGCCCTCTTTTGTGCCGCGTGGATGAAAGTTATGAAGCATATTTTAGGGAGAGTATGACAAAAAACGATTATTATGAGCTGAATTATAAAGCTTGTGATAAAATAAAAACGAAAAATAAATAAGGAGGATATTTTATGCCATTACCATTAATTTTAGGAATTGGAGCCGCAGTGGCAGGTCTGACAGGGGTAGGAAGCGGGATTCATGGGGCGAAAAAAATGAAGGAAGCCAATGACACAATGAAATCCGCAGAATCCCGCCATAAAAATAACCTGGAGCGCTTTGAAACACAAAGTAGAAAGACAAATGCAGATATGGATAAGATAGGGAAGTTGGAATTGGAGATACTAAAGAGTTTTAAAAAATTTTCTAATATATTTGAACGGATTCAGAACAGACCAGAATTTAAACCATATGAAAAAGAAAATGTTTCAATTCCGCAATACAGCGGGGAAAAATTAAAAGAAGTTTCTTTAGGAGCTGGTGTATTATTGGGTGGGATTGGAGGTGCTGCTGCTGGTACGGCTGGCGGTTTTGCGGCGGCAGGCGCAACAACTGCGGCAGTTATGGCTCTTGGGACAGCATCCACCGGAACCGCAATTGCGTCTTTGAGCGGTGCGGCAGCAACCAATGCTACGCTTGCTGCCTTGGGCGGTGGTGCACTTGCTGCTGGAGGAGGGGGAATAGCGTTAGGAACTACAATTCTTGGTGCTGCTACCCTGGGTGTTGGATTGCTTGTTGGCGGAGCGATTTTTAATTTTACAGGTTCCTCCCTATCTAAAAAAGCGGATGAGGCGTGGGCGCAGATGGAGCGGGCAGAACAAGAGATTAATCGCTCCTGTAGTTATATGATACAACTGAGCGGTCACGCAAATAAGTATCGGGATTCCCTTACGGCAGTGAATGATGTTTATGTAAGACATTTGCATTATTTACAGCAAATTGTATATGGACAGAATAAAACAGACTGGTCAGATTTCACGCCGGAAGAGCAGCTTGTAACAGAGAATACAAGTTTGCTGGTGGGACTGCTTTATAAAATGTGTAAAGTTCAAATGGTTTTAAAAGCGAAAACGGATAATGGAATAAACTCGGTTAATTATATGGAAATCACTGATACGATAAATATGGCAGAAAAATTTTTGCAAGATAGAGGGTTGGCTGGGGAGAAAGGGAATCAGCACTGGACTTCTAATGCGTAAAATAGATATAAGAAAAAATCCTTGTAAAGTCCTTATATTGGGCATTACAGGGATTTTTTCTTATATAATAATTTTTTTTTGTTCCATGGATGTATGAAAACTCATCCTTGTGGGCTGTACAATTATAGATAATATGATTATAATAAATGCGGTCGTTTTCTTGACTTTCTATTCGATGTATTATACAATATGCAGCGGTAAAATTTCTTTTTATACAAAATTCCGATTAGGTTAAACTAGTATTTTTAATGTTAAAAAAGGGGGACTCTTTCCATGAACAGGGATATGACACAGGGAAACGTAATGAAATCCATGCTGCTTTTCGCCGTCCCAATGATACTGGGAAATTTATTGCAGCAGTGTTATAATATCGCGGATACCCTGATTGTAGGAAAATATCTCGGGGAGAATGCTCTGGCAGCGGTGGGTTCTTCCTTTACGCTGATGACCTTTTTGACTTCCATTCTTCTGGGACTTTGTATGGGGAGTGGTACTTATTTTTCTATCCGTTTTGGGGAGCGGGATGAAAGGGGGCTGAAGGAGGGGATTTGTGCCTCCTTTGTATTGATTTTTCTTTTGACGGTGGTGCTTAATCTTTTTTCCTATCTGTTTCTTGATGGCATCAGGGGATTTTTAAGAGTGCCGGATGAAGTATGGGGCGATATGCGCTGTTATCTTGCCATTATTTTTGGCGGGATCTTTGCAACTTTCCTTTATAATTATTTTGCCTCCCTATTGCGCTCGATTGGGAATTCCGTTATCCCCTTAGTGTTTCTTGCCATATCGACTGTTTTAAATATTGTGCTTGATTTCTGGTTTGTAGTCGGACTTTCATGGGGTGTTGCGGGGGCGGCATGGGCAACCGTAATTGCACAGTATGTTTCGGGTGTTGGGATTGCGGTTTATGCCCTTATCCGGGTACCATATCTGAAAATGACAAGACAGGAGAGAAGGATCCGCAAAAAATGCCTGAATGGGATTGCCGGGTTTTCGGTACTGACCTGCATCCAGCAGTCCGTGATGAATTTGGGGATTCTTTTGGTTCAGGGGCTGGTCAATAGTTTTGGTGTTACGGTGATGGCGGCGTTTGCTGCGGCGGTTAAGATTGATGCCTTTGCCTACATGCCAGTACAGGATTTTGGAAACGCGTTCTCCACTTTTATCGCCCAGAATTATGGGGCAGGAAAAGGCACGCGGGTAAGGGAGGGGTTTCGGGGCGCAGTTGCGGCAGCAGTGTCGTTTAGCGTGACAGTTTCAGCGCTTGTTTTTGTATTTGCCCGCCCTTTGATGGCAATGTTCGTGGATGGGGAAGGGGAGGCTGTTATTGCGGAGGGGGTGCGCTATCTGCGGATTGAGGGAACATTTTATTGTGGGATTGGCTGTCTGTTTTTGCTTTATGGGTTGTACCGCGCGCTTGGAAGACCGGAGATGTCAGTGGTGTTGACTGTGCTTTCGCTAGGGACGAGGGTGGTTCTGGCTTATCTGCTTTCCGGGATACCGGTAGTCGGTGTAACAGGGATCTGGTGGTCGGTGCCAATCGGATGGTTT
>CAMWUU010000260.1 GCA_947177515.1 uncultured Lachnospiraceae bacterium | reverse complement strand
CCTTTTGAAAGAAGCTGGGAAAACCGGACTCCCAGTCCTCCTAAAACGCGGGCTGTCCGCTACGGTTGACGAATGGCTGAATGCCGCGGAATACATTATGTCCGATGGCAACCCAAATGTTGTGCTCTGCGAGCGCGGTATCCGCACTTTTGAAACGGCGACGCGCAATACACTTGATATCAGCTCCATCCCGGTGATCCGTGCAAAGAGCCATCTGCCAGTTATTGTTGACCCAAGCCATGCAACCGGTGTGCGCGACTATGTTGCCCCTCTGGCCAAATGCGCGGTTGCTGCCGGGGCGGACGGGCTGATGGTCGAAACACATCCATGCCCGGAAAAAGCGCTCTCGGATGGTCCTCAATCACTTACTTTCCCGCAGTTTGACGCGCTCTGTAACGAACTTCGCCCATTTATTAAACTTGCGGGCAAGGAATTTTAACCTCACAGAAAGATCGGGGGAATTTTAGATGAAAGAAATCAAATCCATCGGATTTATCGGTTTTGGCCTGATCGGAGGCTCGATTGCCAGGCTCTTACGGGCGCAGGATGCCACGCTTGACCTCTTCGCCTACGATTACCACAAAAACACCCCTGCCCCGGGACTACTCCTTGCCCAGTCAGAGGGTGTACTCAGCCGCATCACGGGTGAACTTTCCTCATTTTCTGAGGCGGATCTCGTGTTCCTGTGTGCCCCGGTTTCAAAAAATATCGAATATCTATCCGCGCTGAAGGGAATTATCCATAAGGATTGCATCCTGACGGATGTCGGGAGTGTCAAGGGGGATATCACTAAGGCAGCAGAACAGCTTGGCCTTTCGCCCCAGTTTATCGGCGGTCATCCAATGGCGGGTTCCGAGCAGACAGGCTATGCCAATTCAAGTACCATGCTCCTTGAAAACGCTTATTATATCCTAACCCCGTCAAAGGATACAAAGGATCCGGTAACAGAATATATGGTGCGTCTGGTTGAGGGCTTCCATGCCATCCCGGTTGTGCTTGATGCCAAAAAGCATGATGTACTGACTGCGGCAGTCAGCCATCTCCCGCACATTATCGCTGCCCAGCTTGTCAACCTCGTGCGAACCTCGGATGATGAGAAGGAGCAAATGCGGATGCTTGCAGCGGGTGGCTTTAAGGATATCACACGTATTGCCTCTTCCTCCCCTGCGATGTGGCAGTCAATCTGTCTTTCCAACGCCGGGAGCATAAAGGAGATGCTTGACCGCTATATCGCCTCGCTCTTAGAAGTATCGGATGCATTCTCACAGGGGGACGCAAAATATTTTTACCGCATTTTTGAGCAAGCCGGGACATACCGTGCCAGCATCCCAAATGCCCGTGGCATGCTCAACCGCTTTTTTGAGATTTTTATTGATATCAGTGATGAGGCTGGGGCAATCGCCACCATTGCAACCCTGCTTGGGGCGAATGGTATCAGCATCAAAAATATCGGTATTATCCACAACCGCGAATTTGAGCAGGGTGTCCTGCGGATTGAATTTTACGAGGAGGACACCCTGCTTAGGGCAAAGCGCCTGTTAGCGGCGCACAATTATACTTTATATGAGCGGGGATAGGAGGATTTCCTATCCCTTAAGCTGCGCTTTCAGTTCTTCCAATCCTTCCGGCGTATCCTGCTGATGTTCCTCCAGGAAACTAATAATAAAGTCCAGGCGGTTGACCGGGATTCCCCCTGCCACCAGTGCCGCCACCGTTTTCTGGATCCTGTAAAGACCCACACGCTCCGGCACCACCCCTTCGGTTACTGCCGGGTAACGCCTGTGCACATGCTCCACCATCTGGGCAATGATCTGGCGGTTTATGATTTTACCATAATTTTCCAATATCACTTTTTCCAGATGTTTCGTCAAAACTTCCATACAGGAAACTGGTTTCTTTCCTGCCAGGCTGTCTGCTTCCCCTTCTTCTTCCCTCCTGCGCCATACGCCATTCACCCCGTACACCGCTTCTGTAGCAGGGATATCCCCTTCCTTTGTAACGGTTTCCTCCGGGTAAAAATACATCGGGTATTCCAGCCTGCCACTGCCTGCCATGGTATCCCCAAACAGACGGATTTCATATTGTTTATCCTCAAGTCCAATCTGATCCATCATCCGGATAACCGGTACCAGGATCCCATATTTTTGCGCGAGCCGCACGCGCAGCCGGTGAATGCTTTCATACTGGTTTTTCCCTTCTTCTCTCAGCATGTCAACTAAGGCACCCACCCCGACACAGATGGTCAGGCTCTCCTTTTGCAGCGCGCGTCCAATCTCCCCATCACGTTCCCGCTCCCGTATATCCACGCGTTCTTCCTTCGCCAGCTCATATCCGAGTAAATAATCCGTTGTACAGCCAAGAACCGCCGCAATGGATTTTAGCATCTGCACGTCCGGCAGGCTCTGCCCTGTTTCATACTTTGATACTGCCTGCGCCGTCACCCCAAGCTTATCTGCTAAGCGCTGCTGGGTCAGCCCGCGCCCCTGGCGCAACATTGCAAAACGTTGTGAAAATTCATTATCCATAATTCCTCCATCTCTGCCACGCCGTCCTCTGATAGCCGGCAGGGCTTTAAGATATTATTATTTCTCTGGCTGCGCAGCCTGGAAAGAAAAGCTAAGATGCATGCCTCCTGGCTCCTCCTTCTTCTTTATCTTACCCTGATACGGACAAAAAAACAACCAACTGTTGATAGGTATGGATGACAACTGTTAGTTGAATACTGAAGTTCCTGTTTTTATAGGAAAAATTTAGGAAGCTGGTTTCTATTCGCGTCCCCGCGCACCATAAAAAGAAATCCACCCCTTTTAAAGGGGTGGATTTCTTTGTTGGAGTTGAAAAATATTCAAAAATAGGATGTTAGCATATTAATATATTTTACGGATAAAACAGCTTAGAAAAATCCGTCGTAAATCCCGCCTGTTGCAAACGAACTGTAGTTCCCGGTACGGTTATAACTTGACTTACTGGAAGCTGCGGTCTTTGCAAGCTGTTCCGTCATCGAAGCCATATCGGATGCCTTGCGCTCGATGTTCGAAGCGTAGGAACCGCTGCCATGAAAGAGTGTTTTCAGGGTCGAAACATTGGCTGTTTTCAATTTCTCATCATCGACTTCTAGCTTGTTATTCTTACCTATGGTAATCCCCACACGCGCGAGCATATTCTTGTTCGAAGCCGTTTCGCTGACCATGGAAGCTGCCTTTTTCTGGACAATGGAACTTCCCTGGTCATATGCGGAGTCTATCGCACTGTTGTAAGCCTTCACAAAGGCTTTCACCGCGCTGCTGATCTTGTCGCGGTCGTAATCCATCACGGTCTTTTCTTCCCCGTTCTCGTCCGTCGTTGTCTTCTCCACCTGCTCAAAAAGCTTCGAATTGGAACGTATGGAGGAAGCTGCCGATTTCAGGGTCGAGGCATCCGACTGTGCTTCCTTATACTGCTTTACCTCCTCCGAATCCGACTGCGTCTTTTTCAGGGAATTCTCACGCCTTATCGCCCCGGCAGTCTTCTTCTCCCCCGTGTCCTTCGCATAATAAGCCTTTAAAAGCTTGCCGTAACTGCCGTTGCGGATCGACATGTAATCGCCCAGTAAGTTTGACATACCGGATGAACCCGAAGAAAAACCCGAAAATAACGAATTGTTATAATTAAATAAATTCAACGACATATGTACCCCTCCTTATATAAAAATCAAAACCCGCCGCATCCTGCGGCACCCGAATTCTGTCACGTCCCTGTTGCATCCCTATTCCCATGCCTATCACAGACCTGCCCGTGATACTGCATCAATAAGGAGTTTGAAAATGCTTTTCTTTCAAACTTATTCCTCTGCTCTATATATCGGCTGATATTACATTTAGTATAACCCTATTATGATATTTTTTCAAGTTTTTTTTCATAATTTATGGAATTTTTATTTCAGGAACTTTTATTTTGGCTCTTTTTATGCCGGAAACTATACTTGACTTTCCCATCCACATTCCCTATACTTTATGCTGTGTGGTGCGGTATGGTTCCCTTTTACCCATCCGTTCTCCTGCACAATCTTAATATTTGGGAGGTTTCTATGCCAGAGCGCAAACTTGATCATGATATTTTTATTTCCCCTTCCTCCGGTTCATTTTTATATACCGGCAGAATCGACTTTACCAACCCCGCCGCACCCTGCTTTATTTTTCCGGGCAGTTGTGCCGCATTCCGCTTCCATGGGAAAAATGCTGCGGTCAGGCTGAAAAACTATCACAGTTGTTACCATAACTATATCGGCATAGTGATTGACGGGCAGGTGCAGGAAAAAATCGAAATCATGGAACATAATACAGAACTCATCCTTCCGGTCTGCACGGGGCTTGCAGACGCGGATCATGAAATAATTATCTACAAATGCCAGGACGCGGCACACTATTTTGACTTTCTAGGACTCTACCTTGACCACGGCTCTTTTATGCTTCCCGCCCCGCCACGGCCAAAACGCCGCATGGAATGTTACGGCGACTCGGTCAGTGCCGGGGAGGTGTGCGAAGCGCTTGACTGCATTGGGAAGGCAGATCCTGAAAACCATGATGGCATCTATTCCAATGCCTGGTATTCCTACGCATTTTTTACCGCCCGGAAACTGAATGCCTCCTTGCACGATATCGCGCAGGGCGGCATCGCACTTTTTGACCGGACGGGCTATTTCCATGGTCCGGACTATGTGGGTATGGAAAGCATCTGGGACAAGCTTCGCTACTGCGATTATTTTGGCGATCCCACCCCGTGGGATTTCTCCCGCTACACCCCGCATGTTGTAATTATCGCTATTGGGCAGAATGATTCAAACCCTCAGGACTATATGGGCAGGGACGAAGAAAAAAGTACATGCTGGAAAAAACGCTATAAAGAATTTGTAGGGCAAATACGTGAAAAATATCCGGATGCACTGATTATCCTTGCAACCACCATCCTAAACCATAGCAGGGCGTGGGATGATGCGATCGGGGAGGTCACAGGGGAACTTGCCGACCCGAAAGTGGTGCATTTTCTCTATTCCAAAAACGGCTGTGGCACCCCGGGACATATCCGCATCCCGGAAGCCGAACAAATGGCGGAGGAACTAACAGCATTTATCGAAAGTTTCGGTGAGGAAATCTGGGTGTAAGGAGTAAGGGCTACTTTACACACCCAATCAGTTCCCTGATATCCTCCACCCGGTTTTCATACATATATGCCTCAATCCCCTCGATCACATCGAGCGTTGCGCGCGGATTAAAGAAATTGGCTGTGCCGATGGCTACCATGCTTGCCCCCGCCATAATAAACTCGAGTGCATCCTCCGCCGTCGCGATGCCTCCC
>CAMWUU010000259.1 GCA_947177515.1 uncultured Lachnospiraceae bacterium | reverse complement strand
CAGTTTTGCAGCCAAATCCGGCAGCTGGCGGTGGTTGGCGGCTGAAAGCAGATCCCAGTCAAGACTGCGGTCTTCATTCCACGCCCTTGTCTGGCCAAATTCCTGCCCCATAAACAGGAGTTTCTTGCCTGGGTGCGCTGTCATAAACCCATAAGCTAAACGCAGGTTTGCAAATTTCTGCTCCATTGTCCCTGGCATCTTGTAAAGCATGGAAGCCTTCCCATGCACAACTTCATCATGGGAGAGCACAAGCACAAATTTTTCGCTGTATGCATATACCATACCAAATGTAAGCGCGCCATGGCAGCCCTTGCGGAAGAGCGGATCCTGTTTGATATAATTCGTAAAATCATTCATCCAGCCCATGTTCCATTTAAAGTCAAAGCCAAGTCCGCCATTTTCCACCGTCCCGGTCACCTCCGGCCACGCTGTCGATTCTTCTGCAATCAGCACCGCACCATCCTTGCGCTTATGGAAAACAGAATTCAGGTGGTGGAACAATTCAATGGCATCTAAATTCTCATGTCCGCCATACTCGTTAGCCACCCACTCCCCGGCATTTTTCCCGTAGTCAAGATAGAGCATGGAAGCCACCGCATCCATCCGGATCCCATCGGCATGGAATTTCTCCACCCAAAACAGTGCATTTGCAATCAGGAAATTCGATACCTGCGGGCGCGCATAATTATAGATCAGCGTCCCCCAGTGTGGGTGGGCTCCCTTGCGTGGGTCTGCATGCTCATACAAACAGGTTCCATCAAAGCTTGACAAACCAAATGTATCACGCGGGAAATGTGCCGGTACCCAATCAAGGATAACACCAATCCCGTGTTCATGCATATAGTTCATAAAATACATAAAATCCTGCGGCGTGCCATAGCGTGCTGTCGCTGCATAATAACCGGTTACCTGGTAACCCCAGGAACCATCAAACGGATGCTCCATCACCGGCATCAGCTCGATATGGGTATATCCCATTTTTGTGACATAATCCGCCAGCATCACCGCCAGTTCCCGGTAATTGTAAAAACTGCCGTTTTTCTCTTCCGGTTTTTTAAACGAGCCAAGATGGACTTCATAGATTGACACAGGAGCCGTAGCAAGATCCTTTTCTTTGCGCTGCGCCATCCATTTCCCATCCGTCCAGGTAAAATCGGAAAGGTCAGTCACGACTGATGCGTTTGCCGGGCGAAGTTCCGCCGCATTCGCATAGGGATCCGCTTTCAGATAAGTCAGCCCCCCCTGTGCCTTGATCTCAAACTTGTATACTTCCCCTGCCAAAACCCCGGGAACAAATATTTCAAAAATACCGGAACCGCCCAGCCGCCTCATCTGATGCCGCCTGCCGTCCCAGTTATTAAAATTGCCAACCACGCTCACACGCATCGCATTGGGTGCCCATACCGCAAAAAGTGTCCCGGTCATTTCATCGCCTCCAAGCGATTTCCTTGTAAGGACATGTGCACCAAGCTTCTCGTAGATGGTGTAGTGGATACCCTTTTCGAATTTTTCACAGTCTTCCTGCGTTATATAAGGGTCAAAAGCATAGGGGTCCGCGTACTCCTGCATATGCCCGTCGCGGTGCTTTACCCGCAGGATATATGCGGGAATCTTCCTGCCGGGAAGCAATGCCGCAAAATAGCCGGCATCATCCTCTTTTACCATCGGATATTCCTTCCCCCGATCGGTTACTACCGTCATGCCCTGTGCTTCCGGCATATAACCGGCTACCAGCACGCCGTCGTCCGTTACGCGCGGTCCCAACACTTCCTGCGGCGCGTCGGCCTCGGAATATACCACTGCCTCAATTCCCGCCCAGTCCATCTGGTCGTAAATTTTCTGTTCTTCCATGCATCCATATCCTCCTGAATTTTATTTGTTACTCCAGATACCACAAATCCTTTCTCTCCCCATCTTCCCCTTCTCCCACAACATCATTTTCCGTGATAAAGGTTCCGTCCGCCTGCGCCGTTTTTTCCGGCTTTGGCATATATCGCTTAAAAACATGCTCGATCAAAAAAGAGGAGAGCAGTGCACACACCGCCGGCATAAAAAATACTGCGGGCAGCACCACATACATCACAACCAAGGTTAAAAGCACAATCACCAGGATTCCCGCCGTGTGCAGGATATGCCTAAACGCCATGTAGACTGAGGTTTTAAAAAGCTGCTTCACTCCCATTGTAAACCTTGAAAGCACCGGGAATAAAAACATCAGTGTGCCGGTCAGCACGAAGCAGAGCGCCAGCGTTACCACCAGCAGCACCCTTCCCATCATATCCTTAGAAGCCGTAACCGCAGCGTAGGAATACTGCAAATTAAAGCTGAGCAGTGTGACAACCGCACCGAGGATCGCACCGGTTACCGCCCCGACTTTAAAATTTAACTTAAACGCATGCACAAATTCATGGAAGACATAGCCGCGATCCCTGCGGATAACCTTCATGCACACATAGTAAATCGCCGTTGTCGCAGGGCCGATGGGCACCATGCACAGAGCATCCACCGCCATGTAGATGAAAAGCTGGATCGGATCGCTTAAAGTGCTCGTAACTAAAGTGACCAGAAAATACCCCGGAATGCAGCAGATCGCCCAGAGAATGCTTACAAAAAGCATGTCCCACAGCTTTGACATCCCCCGGAAAAAAGTATTGTCCGGATTAAATAATCCTCCCATATCTCATTCCTTCCTCTCTTCCCATACCTTGTTTCCTGCTATCAGCGCACCCTTCGCTCCCGCATGTTTATTCTGGATCCTTCTTTTTTCCCGTGCAGGAAGTGATTAGTTCCATCTCCCCAGAAAGTCTGTACTTTCCATATCCCGCAGGCAACAGGAAATGGTCGCCTTTTTTAATATCCGTCCCATCAATCATTCCTGCGCCCTCTACCACGCTGAAAATCCGGAATGCGTCCGTCATTGTAAAATCCGCGTCGCCGCTTATAGAAAGCCTGTCAACCGAATAGTAGTCACAGGAAACTAGGTGCTCTTTTATCCCGCCAGCAAATTCCTCTGTCACGCGCGCCGTCCCGGTATCCTGATGAGGGCAGTTGATTACATCAATACTTTTTTCCAGGTGCAGTTTTCGGGGCTTGCCATCTGCAAGGCGGCCATAATCATACAGACGGTAGGTAATATCACTGTTCTGCTGCGTTTCAAGGATAAGCGTCCCCCCTTTGATCGCATGTACTGTTCCTGGAACAATTTGGAAAAAATCCCCTTTTTTAACCGGAATCACACGGATCAAGTCATCAAAACGCCCCTGTTTGATCATCTGCTTCAATTCTTCCTTGCTCTTTGCATGGTGGCCAATCACAATCTTCGCGTCCTTATCGCAATCTAGGATGTACCAGCATTCGGTCTTCCCAAGCGAACCGTTCTCATGCTCTTTTGCATATGTGTTATCCGGATGGACCTGGATACTCAGATCCTCCTTTGCATCGATAATCTTGACAAGTAACGGAAACATATCCTCCTCTGCAGCCACCGTCGCCCCGCCAAAAAGTTCCCGGTGCTCCCGCCAGAGTTCACTTAAATGCTTTCCGCCAAAACTTCCCCCGCGGATTTGGCAATCACCATTTTTATGCGCGCTGACCGCCCAGCACTCCCCCGTGTGCTTGCCCGGGATATCGTAGCCGAAATCATCCGCCAGCCTGCTCCCTCCCCATATCATCTCTTTAAATACAGGCTCCAAAAAAATCACCTCATGCATACCCTACCTCGCTTGCAAATTATTTGTGCCCGCAAAAGCCGGCAAAAGCCCTTTTACGGACACATTATCTTTCTTGTTAGTATAACACAGTTTCCCCAGTTTGTCCACGCTTTTCAGACATCTTCCCACAAAGTGTACCGCTTTCAGACAGACAAAAAACTATCCATACCATATTCCTTCGTCTTCCCGGTTCTTTAGATATTTCTTATCTTTAAATTTATCATGCTCCCCCAAAAAATGCAAGAAAAATGTAGTGTCCGCTTACCGCGGACACTACCGCAATACACGGACACTGTTTTTCATCCTGCAAAATACTATTTTTTTCTTTATAACCAGCCGCATATAACAAACCGGTGCCGGAATAATTTTCCGGCACCGACCCAAAAATCCTTTTGCACACCCTGATCCATTGCCAAGCTTTACCTGTCAAACACTCCTTTTACAGGTAACTCTGCAAGTTCCTGCGCAGTTTCTCCTCCGAATCAATCAGTTTCCCTGTCAGCTTAACCACACAGTCTTCCGCCTCCGGGTACTGATTTAGATAATGGTGCAGCGATTTAATTCCCATATCACAGCCATCCGTAATCAGCTCTGCTACAGCGGTATCACCTTCCTGCATAGTAAGCTTTACACCTGTTTTCATGCTGGCCATCATTTTTGCAACCGGGTGCGGCTCTTTCCCATCCTCATGGTATTTTAAAAGAATGGCATGGGACTCATCCCCTAGCTTTTCATGCTCTTTTTTTGCTGTCCTCAAAATTTCACGCAAATCACTCCCCTGTACCCGGTCCAGCACATCGTCAAGTGAGCTAATTCCCATCTTAATCCCTGAATTACATTCCTTTAAAAGCGCTACGGTATCATTCTCCATAATTTTATCACCTTCCTTTCCATCATTTATTATCCGCAAATCTTTGGAGATTATCCATGGACTTTTCTATTCAGATATGCTATGATGGAAACAGTTTGAAGATAAAATGCAAGCATTGTCCAGTATTTATTCTGCACCGGGCACAAATCGCTCTTTGAATAGTTATAGGAATGTCAGAATATAACTTTTCTGACAAGAACTTCAAATATCAGTACCATTCCATATAATAATATGCGGAGGAACCAGTTAACAATGGCAGAATTCACGGTTACAATCAAAAACCAGACGCTTTCCTTTACAACCAACGAAAAAGTCTTTTCACCGCGGGCACTTGATAGCGGCACGGCAGCCATGCTATCCGTGGCAGAGTTTATGCCGGATGACAAAGTGCTTGATCTTGGCTGCGGCTATGGGGCAGTCGGGATCCTTGCCGCCAAACTCACCCCTTTTGGTCAGGTAACCATGTGCGATATCTCGGAGGATGCCTTAGCACTTTCCTGGCAAAATGCACAAAAAAACAATATCCCCGTTGCAGGATATCAACCGGTTGGGGGTTTTGACTTTGATGTGCTAAAACAAAATACCATCCCCCACCAAAGTGAAACTTCCCCTGTTTTTGGAAATTTTTTACATATTCAAAAAAGTGACGGATTTTCGTTAATCTCCGATAAAGACTATACAAAAATCCTTACAAACCCACCCTATCACACAGATTTTTCGGTAGCGAAGGGATTTATCGAGGACGGCTTTTCCCATCTGGCAGCGGGCGGTATTATGTACATGGT
>CAMWUU010000258.1 GCA_947177515.1 uncultured Lachnospiraceae bacterium | reverse complement strand
GAACTGTACAATGAGTTTGCGGTGAAATGTTTCCGTATCTTCCTTCTGGCGTGTCCAATTAACGGGATGCAGATGGCAACAGGAATTTTCTTCCAGGCAATCGGAAAGCCAACACAGGCAGCCATCCTCTCCCTATCTAGACAGATTGTTTATCTGCTTCCGGCAACCTTATTGCTGCCAATGGTATTAGGAGTGGAAGGAGCGTTGTGGGCTGGACCGCTGGCAGATGTGCTGGCTTTTATAACCACTCTGGTTATGTTGAAATTATATTGGAAAAAAATTTAGGAGGTATCTGGCTATGCGGGGAAAAATCACAACAAATGGCAGGCAGTGCAGAAAATCCGCTCGGGATTGAACGGGTGGGGAAATGGGAACAGTCCTTTAGTCTGGCGGTAACATAATTGATCGAATATGTAAAATGCTTTTTAGGCATGGGTAAGTGATAAAATAAAGTATTTGATATATATTAGGTATATGATTATAATGTAAGTGCAGGGGTGAGGCAGGCAGCTTCGAAACTGCACTTACATTTTTTTTAGAAGGGATGCTGTTTTATGGAGCCAGATATTTATGTCCTTTCCAAATCTGGATTTAGTAAGAGCAGATTGAGGAAATAACAGGGTGTGATGACAAGCAGATACAGATACGGATGCTGCAAAAATGCAGGTGTTGATTATTGGATAAACTACATGGAAGGCAGCCGGAAGAAACAGGGGAACTAAAAAACGTGGATATTTGGGAGGATCAGGAAAAAAGTACTGGTAGTTTATGGAAGGGGGCAGTGCTGCTTCTTTGTAGAAAGCATAGGTTTGTGATTTTGGGAGGTGGAAATGATGCAATATCGTAAATTGGGTACTTCCGAGCTAAATGTATCTGGTATTTGTATGGGGTGTATGGGATTTGGTGAGGCTGGCAATGGACAGCATACATGGACGATTGACGAGGAACATTCCAGAAAAATTATCCATCGGGGACTGGAATTGGGTGTTAATTTTTTTGACACAGCCATTGGATACCAGAGCGGAACCAGCGAGCAGTATCTTGGGCGTGCACTGCGGGACTATGCTAAGCGTGACGAGGTGGTTGTGGCTACTAAATTCCTTCCACGTACTCAGGAGGAAATCAAAGCGGGCATTACCGGGCAGCAGCATATCGAACGGATGATAAACAGAAGCCTTATAAATCTTGGCATGGATTATGTGGACTTATATATCTGTCACATGTGGGACTATAAAACACCGCTTTATGACATGATGGAAGGGCTGAATCATGTAGTAAGAGAGGGAAAAGCCCGTTACATTGGCATTGCTAACTGTTATGCCTACCAGCTTGTCAAGGCAAATGCATTGGCGGAAAAAGAAGGGTTTGCAAAATTTATATCTGTACAGAATCATTACAATCTCATTTTCTGGGAAGAAGAACGGGAAATGGTCAAGCTCTGCCAGGAAGACCAGATTGCCGTAACACCTTATAGCGCACTTGCAGGAGGCAGGCTTGCAAAACATCCTAAAGAAACTTCAAAGCGTATGCGGGAGGACAGTTACGCAAGACTGAAATATGATGCTACCGCAGAGCAGGATGGTGCAATTATTGACAGAGTCGCAAAGCTTGCAGAGAAAAGGGGCGTTTCCATGACAGAGATTTCTCTTGCATGGCTTATAACAAAAGTAACATCGCCTGTCGTAGGAGCAACGAAACTTCATCATATCGAAGGAGCGGCAAAGGCAGCAGAGCTTAAATTGTCGGAAGAAGAGTTTTCCTATCTGGAAGAGCTTTATATCCCCCACAGACTTGTGGGCGTGATGGCGCAGAATACACAGGATACTGCAAAGGAAAGCCATGTATGGTCTATTGGAAATCAGAAAATTTAAGTATAAAAATACAGGGTGCAGCATAAGGAAAGCATTGTGGAGGCACCGAAAGACATAGTGATATCGGGAAATTTGGCAGATTATGATGGAGTGGATGCAATGTGCCCATGTGCTGCCATAAAAAACACAGCACAGATAGCGGAATAGATCAGGCAGCGGATAGGAAATGACCAACAAATAACTGGGAGAAATTGGATATTTAAGAGTGGCAGTTTACGCAATACCGTAAATTGCCACTTATTTTGGCGGTAAAAAATCACTTTATAAGTCATAAATAATAATATAACGGGGAAAACTTATAAGGGATTATAAACTTTTTAAAATAATTCTAAATTGTTAGCACTCTCTCTTGACGAGTGCTAATTTATGTGTTATATTACATGCAGAACAAAGAGAACAGCAAACATCCAAATGGATGCGTATAATGGAAAGGAAGGATGACCTATGATGACACCTGCTTTATTTGGAGAAAATTTATTGGATGATTTCTTTGGATTTCCATTCCGGAGAAATTATGTACCGTCTTTCTTTGGTGAGGGCGAGAAGCATACCGGGAACTTTATGCGGACGGATGTGAAAGAACATGATGGGGGCTATACGGTATCGATGGATCTTCCAGGTTTTAAGAAGGAGGACGTAAAGGGCGAGCTTAAGGATGGTTATTTGACCATCACGGCATCGACGAATAAGGAGAATGACGAGAAGGATGAGAAAGGAAGGTTTATTCGCAGGGAGCGTTACAGTGGAACCTGCAGCCGGAGTTTCTATGTAGGTGAGAATGTGACACAGGAGGAGATCCGCGCGAAGTTTGAGGACGGTGTGTTGCATCTGGAAATTCCGAAGAAGGAAGCAAAGCCGGTTGAGGAGAAGTCCCGGTTTATCTCGATTGAGGGTTGAGTATGAAGGGGGCACTGAAGTAGAATAGGAGTGCAGAAAATGATCCATCTTACAGGGGAGATACAAAACGAATGTTTTGTATCTCCCCTGCGGCTGCAATGACCTTTTTTTGAATCCTGCTTGCCGCTGCATATGCGAATGGAAAAACATACTCCCATTATCAGTACTGGATGTAGGACTGTGAGAAAAGTAAATTCCACTTTGACTTTGGAGAATCCAGTTTTACCGTAGCTTGAAATCAACATATCCGGGTGGATGGCGGATAGGTTATGATCGTTATCCACAATTAAAATGCGTTTCTTTTCCCAGAATTCCTTTTTATTCCTGTGCTGGTTTTTTGCACTGTCCGCATTGGTGGCGGTACTGCGCGGGGGTGCAGCCAGTGACAGCCTTAAATTGACGATAGAAATGTACTTCACTGTGATAGCCGCACAGTTCAACAAGTTGTTCAATAGTGAGATCTGTATGGTCTAACAATTCCATCGAGTGTTCTACTCGTAGTTTAATCACGTCCTTTTGGAAAGAAATCCCAAATAATTTCCGGTAAAGGTGCTGGAAATAGGATTCACTGATTTTTAGTTCCTGCGCGTAGAAGGCAATGCTATGTTCACTCTGCGGGGAATCCTCCATTTTGGAGCGGATTTCCCGCAGTTTTTCTTCAAACGGGAGAGGGGGCAGGAGTGGCTGTGGGTGTGCGCTGTCGTAGCGCAAATGGTTAAACAGGACAAGAAACAGCGCGTCTGTGTTCTGTACTTGGTATCCGGGCGGCGCGCAGGATTTTTCCCATAAAAGCTGGCGGATCAGGGAGGAATAGAGTTCCATGTTGCGTACCGGGAATAGCTTGTTTGTGGGCGGGAATACAGAAAATGTTATGTTGTCTGTGGGAATATTATTTTGTTTTGGGCTGTTATTATCTGTATGACTGGCTGTAATGTTGCTATCCAAAACAGAGCTGTTTGCTGCCTGATAATCTGTGATATCCGGTGTATATTCAAAATGCAGCCAGTCGTCCATATATTCACCGGACAGGTTGTAATAGCAATATGGGGTTTCGGGGGCAATAAGGATGGCGTGGCCAGGCATGGCAGTCATCTCCGTACCGCTGATCTGGAAGCGGGCGGCGGTATGTATAAGCAGCAGGACATAGTTTTGGATGCCATGCATTCTTGAGAGGTGGAAGGGGTATGGATGGCGCGCTGCGCAGCCACCGCGCATGATCTGGAACATAGTAGCCTCCTTGTGGAGCTTATTTGGGATAAATCCTAAAAAAACAGGATAAATCCTAAAAAAACAGGATAAATCCTAAAAAAACAGGATTGGTTAGTTTTTGGATAGTATACGATATTACGGTTTGAAAGTCAATGCGCTAAACTTAAATTATGCAGGGGATGCAAAAACTTATTTTATGGAGGAAATTGGAAATGGCAGAAAATTGGATTTTGGAGGCGGAGGCGAAGATTAGAAAGAAGCTGCCTGAGGTGGTAAAGCGCAGCGTACATAAGGTGCCATATACTTCAAAAAACGGTGTATTTGATGACTGGACAAATAATATTGCATGGTGGACGAATGGTTTTTGGGGTGGGATACTGTGGCAGCTTTACCATGTGACGAAGGACGAGATGTATCGGGAGAGTGCTAAGGAACTGGAAGAAAAGCTTGATGCTACATTGATGAGTCCGGAGGATATGGATCATGACAGCGGGTTCAGATGGCTTTTAACCTCCGGGGCGAATTTCCGGGAAACGGGTAAGGAAGAATCTTACCGGCGCACTTTGCTGGCAGCCTGTAATATGGCGGGGCGTTTCAATCCGGTGGGCAACTATATCCGCGCCTGGAATGATTGGGGTAATAAGGAAAAACTTGGTGAGAATGCAGGGATTGCGATTATTGACTGTATGATGAATTTGCCACTTTTGTATTGGGCATCGGAGCAGACAAAGGATCCAAGGTTTTATCATATTGCAGTGAAACATGCGGATACGGTAATGGAACATTTTATAAGGGAGGACGGTTCCGTAATCCATATTGGGGAGTTTGATCCTTATACGGGAGAGTTTTTGCGTTCCGTTGGCGGGCAGGGCTATGCGCATGGTTCCGCCTGGACGCGCGGGCAGGCGTGGGCAATCTACGGTTTTGTGCTTAGTTACCAGCATACGAAGAAGGAAAAATATTTGGAGTGTGCGCAGAAGATTGCGGATTATTTTATTTCGAATATCCCGCAGAGCGGATTGATTCCGGTGGATTTCTGCCAGCCAGGAAATTGCGGATGGGAGGATTCCACAGCGGCAGCGATTGCAGCCTGCGGGATGCTTGAAATTGCAAAGTCTGTTGGCGGCGGCGAGGATGACCTGTACCGAAAGGCGGCACTCAAGTTGCTTTATACGCTTTATGAGAAACGCTGCGACTGGTCGCCGGAAACGGATGCAATTATACAAAAATGCACTGCCGCATACCATGATAAAGAACATGAATTTACCATTATCTATGGGGATTATTTCTTTATCGAGGCAATCTGGAAACTGACTGGGCAGGAACTGTTCTTGTGGTGAATGTGAAAGGGGCATTAGGGTGTGGAAAGGGGGAGGGAGTGACCCCTTTCAC
>CAMWUU010000257.1 GCA_947177515.1 uncultured Lachnospiraceae bacterium | reverse complement strand
AGACGGATGTAACCGTGACCACCGTGATGGTGCTGCAAAGGCAGGTGGATTTTACCGTGACACTCGAAGGCCAGACACCAAAGACACTTACTTTGCTTCCTGGCAGTCTGGAAACCGGACGGGTAAGTTTTGAGGGTGTGGCAGCGGGCAACTATAAGCTGACCGTGACCGCCCCGGGGTTTGCAAGCTTTTCCCAGAGTGTAAAAGTTGATGAGCAGGGTTGTGCCATCAACCTGACCACAGGATTCTTAGGCGGTGTCAATTATGCGGAGGGCGCGGCGCATCCAGGTGTCCTTTTGATCGGCGATGTTGACGGCAACGGGACGGTGGATGAGGAGGATCGGACAGTCCTGGTTGATGCAATCGACGGGAAGAAAACGCCCACCAATTTGATGGACTTAAACGGCGACGGTGTGGTTGACCTGGTTGACCTGGAGTATTTTACAAAAGGTTATCAGGAAGGCAGGAATACTGCTGCAAGCCCGGAAATTTTTGTTCCTGCGTCCGTAATTGAAGTATTTTCGGGAGCGGACACAAATATAGTGTCAGGGAGCATAAATAATGTGTTGGGCGGGGAAGGAGCTGTTGTGCTTGCTCCAAAGAACGGGGGTGCGATTTCAAGTACCAATCCGGTATCCCTTGAGTTTGATCTTGCTTCCGGTACGGATCAGGCTGTTTCGATGGACGGGATCCTTATTAACACGGCGGGTGATGATTCAATCCAGAGCGCTATTATCGACCTGTTTGACGGGAATGGTAATCCGGTTGTGGAGGGTGGTATCCCGGTCAATGCAGGGGTTCATTATCTTCTGAGAAGTTCTGAAGTCCAAACGGAAAGAGATAATGCCGGAAATATCAGGATTAATCTTGGAACCCAGATTGCTGTGAAGAAAGTTACGCTGACCATTACGGGTATGCAGAAGAGTAATGATCTGGCAAAGATTTCCAAGGTGGAATTTGTAAACGGTATGGATACAAGGATTCCACCGCCTGAGATGGATATTCCGGAAGGTCTTACCGCACAGGCCGGAAGCGAACAGGTTAGCCTTTCCTGGAAGCCTGCGAAGAATATTACGGGCTATGAGGTAATGGTTAAGCTGGGTGATGTGGAAGAAACCATGTTTACTACAGTAAATTCTATTACTGTTGCTAATTTTGGCGGGAAGAGTTTAAAGAATTACACGGAATATACGTTTACCGTGCAGTCGGTTAACGGTACTTGGCGCAGCGGATATTGTGGGTCTGTAACGGCAACGCCAAAGCCGACCAAAAAACCGGATAAACCGGATAATGTAAAGGCGGTAGGAAATTACCAGAGCATATCGGTATCCTGGAAACAGATGAAGGATACGGTTACATACAACCTTTACTACAAAGAAAGTACAGCCGGTAGTTACCAGAAGATTACCGAACTGGAAAATAACAGCTATACTATACAGAACCTAAAAGACCTGACACAGTACATGGTTTATGTGACTGGTGTCAATGAATTTGGCGAGAGTGCCCCATCGCTTGTCGCTTCGGCAAAAACAACCGATTTACAGGCTCCTGCTGTTCCGCGTTACCATCTGATCAATATGGGCGGGGCGGGAGAAAAGGGTGCACATATTGTCAGTGCTTTGAAACGTGCCGCCTGCACAATGACGGCCAGTCCGCTCGATACGGACACCACTTCTGCATGGGGAACCGTGGATAACAATCCACTTTCTTACTACCAGACGGCAGGATGGGATGAGGGCGGATACAACTATATGAGCCAGGGTGTTGGTCTGACCTATGAGTTTGACCAGGCATACAAGATGGATACCATCGGACTCTACTGTTTTGCAGGCTACGATTATACTTACGTCCATATCCGTTACTGGGGAGAAGATGGCGTAGCGCATGAGATTGGTGCGTCTAGACAAAACAGGCAGGATGCAGAAGGGCGGCCTTACAGCCTGCTGAAACTTGCCCAGCCAGTTATGGCAAAGAAAATCCAGATAGGGCTTGGAAGGGCTACAGCAAGCGGGCAGATCCGTGTTGCGGAAGTTTACTTCTATCATTATGATGAACTGATGGAAGAGATTATGTCCCTTTATCAGGATGACCTGCATATGGTGCTCCGTCCAGAAGTGACACAGTCCACTATTAATACACTCCGTTTTAAGATCAATCAGATTGATGAGGTGAGCGGGGAGTATAATCCGGATCGTGAAGTACTTGAGCGGGAATTGAAAACAGCGGAAGATATTTTAAATGATGTTGCGCTGAATGCACCGATCGAGATTCATTCCGATATCACAACAAATGATGTGGGAAGAGGATTTGGCGGGATCAACGCATGGCAGCCACTTGGTATTACGGCGGGTGCTGGTGACAAGATTACGATCTATGTCGGACATAGTACGAAAAAGACGGGGGATGCGACAAACCTGTCCGTCGTTGCTTCACAGTACCACTCGGAATCCAATGCCATTGCTTCGGGTGCCGGGAATCTTAAAGTAGGTGCGAATGTAATCGTTATCCCGAGGATTGGGACGCTTGCCGAACAGGAAAATGGCGGTGCGATTTATATCCAGTATTCGGGTAACAAGGAGAAAGATCCGGGACAGTATGCGGTTCGTGTAAGTGGTGGTGTATCCGTCCCGAAACTTGATTTATACCAGGTTACCGACCAAAGCGAACGTCTTGCCTTAGTAACAGCCTATATAAGGGAACTTGAAGCTTTTGTCGGAAAAATGGAAGAGAATCATAATAAGTTCCATACAGCTTCCGAAAATAATATGCTTAACAGCTATGCTTATGATAAGACGAACTGTATCCTGGGAGCTTCCGATATCCTGCTTGATACGATGATGCTTTCGCTTCCGGCCGATCAGCTTTTAGCCGGTGCGGGGAGTGGTACATTACAGGAAAAGGCGGCAAAGATGTTAGGATCCTTGGATGCGATGGGGGATATGATGTATCTGTTCTACCAGCATAAGGGACTGAATGCAGGCGCGGCCGATGCGGTTGACCAAATCCCGAAAGGGCATCTGAATATCCGTTACCAGAGAATGTTTGCGGGTGCGTTTATGTATGCGGCCGGCAACCATATTGGGATTGAGTACGGCTCGGCGGCAGGGCTTACAAGCTGTGCGCCGGTTGTGGCGGACGCGGATGGCAGATGGCAGAGCGGACATTATTTTGGATGGGGTATTGCCCATGAGATCGGTCATGATATTAACCAGGGAGCATATGCGGTTGCCGAGATCACGAACAATTATTTTGCCGTGCTGGCACAGGCGCACGATAACAATACTTCCGTCCGTTTCTCCTACGACAATGTGTTTAAGAAAGTAACTTCAAATACATTGGGCAAGGCATCCAATGTGTTTACACAGCTTGCTATGTACTGGCAGCTCCACCTTGCATATGATAAGGGTTACAATTACAAAACCTATGCGGATTATAACGAGCAGTTATCCAACCTTTTCTTCGCGCGGGTGGATACCTATGCGAGGACACCTGCAAAAGCACCTGCTCCGGGCAATGTGACACTGACAATTTCCGGCGGTACGGATCAGGCTCTGATGCGCTTATCCTGCGCGGCAGCGGAGAAGAATCTGCTTGAGTTCTTTGAGCGCTGGGGCATGGTTCCGGATGAGGGGACGATTGCATATGCGTCACAGTTCGAAGAGGAAACAAGGGCAATCTACTATGCGAATGATGATGCCAGGGTTTATGCGCTTACTGGAACCGGTACTAAGATGGGGGAACCTGGCACATTTGCGGCAGTGGGTGATGGAACCCAGTCGGTTATCAATACGGATACCCAGAACCAGGTTGACTTTACGCTTGTGGCACAGGGAATCCCGGCGGAGGATATTTTAGGCTTTGAGATTACAAGGTGCATGATTTCCGGTGGGGATACACAAAAGCAGGTGGTTGGTTTTACGACGGGCAATACTTTTACGGATACGATTTCTTCTATCAATAACCGTATGGTTTGGTATGAGGTTGTCGTAATCGACAAATATTTGAACCGCTCCGCAGCCAAGGTGCTTGAACCTCTTAAGATTGAGCATGATGGAAGCCTTGACAAGAGCTTTTTCACTGTTTCCACCACAGGGCTTACTGTAGAGGGTGAAACAGAGGATATAAGCGGCAGTACATCCGGCGATGCGATTCTTGATACTGAGCAGGGCACAGGAGATAAGGAAGCGGCACCGAAGAGCAAAGATTATCTGATTGACCATGATACAAATACGGTTTATACGGCAAATGCCGGTGCAAATGCGGAGATTGTACTTAAGTTTAATGAAACTGTCGAAGTGACAGGCTTTAAGTATACGGCTCCGGCTGGGCAGTCGCCGGTGGGCAATTATGTGATCAGCCTGCTTTGTGGTGATGCTTGGAAGGATGTGGCAACAGGTACGTTTGGTGCGGATGAGGTACAGACTGTATTCTTTGCGAATGGGGAAAATAAATATGTTGCGACCTATGAAGCAACCGCGTTGAAGTTAAAACTTGAGGGTGTGGGGAGCACCATATCCATTGCCGAACTTGATGTACTTGGCGTGACCGGTGATAATGTAGAGTTCCGGAGTACAGTGGATGGCACGCCAGCAATTGGCACGTTGGCAGCAGATTACCCATATGCCCCGGACAATGCGGATGGCACAAAAAATGTGATCCCGGCAGGTTCCATTATCTTTACAGGAAGTTACAAAGGAAACCCTGCTTACAATACGGTGATTCTCTATGACCAGGCTGGAAATCCGGTTGTGGTTAAGGATGCGGCAGGGGATGGCAAGTCGTATCAGGTTATCCTTGCGGATGTGCCAAAAGAGGGGGATATTGCAAATACATCAGATGGTACATGGATTTACTGGATTGAGCCAACGGAAGGATTTGACGTAAAGACACTGAAGAAAGTACGTGTGGAACTTTACCGTGTGAATGATGCCCTGACCAATGAAGGACAGAGGCTTGTCAGCGATTCCCTGTTTGAAGTGGTGCCGGAAACATTGCCTCCTATTACCATTGATGGTGGCAGTACCACCGGGGAAGTAGCAAAAGATCCGACAGATACGCCATCGGAAGATGAAAACACTCCATCAGATACCCCGTCCGAGGATGTGAAAGATCCGACAGATACGCCATCTGGGGATGAAAACACTCCATCGGACACCCCGTCCGAAGATGTGAAAGATCCGTCAGATACGCCATCTGGGGATGAAAACACTCCATCGGATACGCCATCGGAAGATGTGAAAGATCCGTCAGATGCGCCATCTGGGGATGAGAACACTCCATCGGACACCCCGTCCGAAGATGGGAAAGATCCGTCAGATGCGCCATCTGGGGATGAGAACATTCCATCGGATACGCCATCGGAAGATGTGAAAGA
>CAMWUU010000256.1 GCA_947177515.1 uncultured Lachnospiraceae bacterium | reverse complement strand
GGGGGAAGGAGTGGAAGTATGGAGAAAAATCAGGAGGAATCTTGTGAAAATTGCACAGAGATCCCCCCTGATGCATTTTGGCAGGAAGGGGGATACTGGTTTTTCAGTCTAGGAATAAAAATTTTGGTGCCTTGCGCCGCTGATGGCAATGAGTGCCAGACCAATTAGATAAAATGGCCAGATCAGGGGCTTCATGTACTTGGTGTAGTCCGAGAGTACATGAAGAAACGGGATGTACGCAGGGAGCCGGACAAGAGCCAGAAAAAGATCGCACAGGAAATAGGATAGCATACCAAAAGCATAGCAGCGCAACGGCTTCATATCGTCTAGAAGACGCACGTCCCGGCTGATAGCAAATACGCGTATGATGTTGGCAAGGAAACCCGATATATAAAAAATGGCAGCGGCACCAAGCCATGCATTCCCAATTTCCACAAAAAATGTTGCAACGGGCAGCACTGCGGCAAGAAGCAGTTGGATCAGGTTCTGTAATAATATGGCTTTCCAGACCTTATAGCTGCGGTAGGAGGAGGAGATCCGGCCATTCATGCGCACGATCGAGCGGTGTATATTGAGAAGCCTTATACTATGGAATTCCTGGACAAAACAAAAGAGTATTACACCGACCAGATATTGCCTTGTAAACAGAAGGAAAACATCTGCGGCTACTGCAAATAGCATGGACAGCATCAGGCTTGTCCGATCCATATCCACGCTGTATAGGAAAAGAAGCAGCACAGTATACAGGAAACATAGTACTGTCCCGGATAATTTCAGACTATTGGAAATAATTGTAAATTTATTTAAGATATCCAAAATAGTAAAGCTTATCAAAAGTATAGCTGACAAAAGAAACAATATTTTCGCCAGACGGTTGTCATCCTCATCAAAATGTGCCATTTGTAGTCCTCTCTATGCATAATGTGCTTAATTATAAATCTTTTTTTGTCGCTCTAAGCATATCACAATCTGTTTCAAGCTTCAAGGGGGAATCCGGATTTTTTTATTTCTAATTGAAAATATTGCTTGAAAGTGATATCCTTAAAGATGGATATAAAGCTGCAGGGAATATTGCGGAAGGTTTAAAGGGCAGGCAAATTCCGCCTGGATATAATTTGTTAAGGGAGGATGATTGTCCAGTTCCTGTAATATGCTAGGGTGTTGAGGGGGGAAGTTAAAAGATTGGGTTTCAAAAGGATGGAAGAAAATGGGAAAAATTACCAAAAATTACTTTAACCAAACAAACGGAGGGGAAGAAATCCGCATTAATAAATATTTGAGTGATGCGGGGCTTTGTTCACGCAGGGAGGCGGATGTGCTTGTTGCTGGCGGCAAAGTATTGATTGACGGGGAAGTGGCCAATGTGGGCAGCAGGGTTCTTCCAGGACAGAAGGTTACGGTGGCAGGGAAGGAAGCAGTGAAGGAAGAACATATGGTTCTGATTGCCTTTAACAAGCCGCGGGGGGTAGTATGCACTTCGGATCGCAGGGAACCGGATAATATTGTTGATTATATCAATTACAGTTCGCGCATTTTTCCGGTTGGCCGCCTAGACAAAGATTCCGAGGGGCTGATCCTGCTGACTAATAACGGGGAGATTGTCAACAAGATACTGCGGGCAGGGAACGGACATGAGAAGGAATATATTGTTGAAGTCAACAAGCCGATTACGATGGAGTTCTTAAAGGGGATGGCGGCTGGTGTGCCAATCCTTGATACAGTGACAAAGCCCTGCCGTGTTGAACAGGTGGATAAGACGGTTTTTAGGATTGTGTTGACGCAGGGGCTGAACCGTCAGATCCGCCGGATGTGTGAATACTTTAATTACCACGTAAGCTCCCTGAAGCGCGTGCGTGTTATGAACATAAACCTTGGCCGGTTGAAGACGGGGACATACCGCAACCTGACAGAATCTGAACTTTGGGGACTGAACCGGCTGATAGGGGATTCTTCCAATGAGCCAGAGAAAGAGTTAGGGGAGTGTACAAAAGATAAGCACATGCCGTCTAAAGGGATTGTACTTTTAAAGAAAAGGGAGGGAAAGCCTAAGATAAAAGGTGGACAGCGGATGAAGAAAAAAAGCGGAATACCACAGGCGCAAGCGGGGGAAAGGAAACCGAAAGGGAAGGATGCCAATAAAAACGCGGGCAAATACAGAGCCAAAAAGGAAGTCTTTGGGAAAGGACACCAAAAAGAAAATTCCAGGCCGGGGAATAAAATAAAATCCGGTACAAAAAATAAGGATGGTGCAGCATGGAAGAAAAGAAGAAACGCATAAGGGAATTGACCGGGCTTTTAAACCGCGCGGCGTTTGCCTACGAGCAGGAAGACCGTGAGATTATGAGCAATCTGGAATATGACCGGCTTTATGATGAATTAAAAGCACTCGAGGAGGAAACCGGCATTGTTATGGCGGATAGCCCGACAGTGCGGGCGGGCTACGAGGTGCTTTCTGAACTGCCGAAGGTGCGGCATGAAAGCCCGATGCTCTCGCTTGATAAAACAAAAGACCCGGCAGCCCTGGCGGATTGGCTTAAGGAGAAGGAGGGCGTACTTTCGTGGAAGCTGGATGGGCTTACGATTGTTTTGACTTACCGTGATGGAAATCTTTTTAGGGCCGCCACCAGGGGAAATGGTGAGGTGGGTGAGATTATTACAAATAATGCGAGGGTATTTAAAAATATCCCGCTTTCCATCCCGTTTTCGGGTGAACTTGTCCTGCGTGGGGAGGCGGTGATTAAATATTCGGATTTTGAGAAGATTAACGCCGGGATTGCGGATGTGGAGGCGCGCTACAAGAATCCTCGCAATCTCTGCTCCGGTTCGGTGCGCCAGTTAAGCAACGAGATCACGGCGAAGCGCAATGTCCATTTTTTTGCGTTTACACTGGTAAGCGCGCTAAAGGAAAATGAGCCGGTGGAACTTGCGACAAGGATGGAACAGATGGAATGGCTGCGCGGACAGGGCTTTGAAACGGTTGAGGAATGCCTTGTCACAGCGGGGACAGTGGAGGATGCAGTCCAGACTTTTGCAAAGAAGGTGGAGTTAAACGATTTTCCTTCGGACGGCCTGGTATTGACTTTTAATGACATTGCTTATGGGTTATCCCTGGGGCGCACGTCAAAGTTCCCGCGCCATTCCATCGCGTTTAAATGGCGGGATGAGCTGCGTGAAACGAAGCTTCTTGAGATTGAGTGGAGTCCGTCGCGCACGGGATTGATTAATCCTGTGGCAATCTTTGAGCCGGTGGAACTCGAGGGTACGAGCGTTTCCCGCGCGAGCCTGCACAATATCAGTATTATGGAGGGGCTTGCGCTCGGAATTGGGGATAAGGTCACGGTGTATAAAGCGAATATGATCATCCCGCAGATTGCGGAAAACTTAACGCGCAGCGGTAATATAAAAATTCCGGAAAACTGTCCGGTCTGCGGGCAGAAAACCCATATCCGTGAGGAGAATGAAACAAAGACCCTCTACTGTATCAATGAGGAGTGCCCGGCGAAAAAAATCAAGCAGTTCACTCATTTTGTAAGCCGTGACGCAATGAATATTGAGGGACTCTCGGAGGCTACGCTGGAGAAATTTATTGACGAGCATATCCTGACGGAACCGGCGGATCTGTTCCATCTGGATCGATTCCGGGATAAGATTACGCAGATGGAAGGATTTGGGGAAAGATCATATCAGAACCTGACTGCTTCTGTTGAGAAGGCCCGCGAGGTCAGTGTGGCGAAATTTGTCTACAGCCTTGGCATTTTAAATATTGGGCTGGCAAATGCAAAGCTGATCTGCCGTCAGTTTGACAATAATATTGAAGCTGTCCGTCGTGCAACGAGGGAGGAACTGGTTGAGATTGAGGGGATTGGCGAAGTGATTGCGGATTCCATGGTGGCATTTTTTGAAAAACCGGAAAATGGGCGGATTGTGGATGATCTTTTAAAGGAAATACATTTTGCGGCAGAAGAGAGCGTGGGTGAAAAATTTGCCGGAAAAGTTTTTGTTATTACAGGTTCGGTGGAGCATTTTGCAAACCGGAATGAACTTAAAGAGGCCATAGAACGCGAGGGCGGCAAAGTGACAGGTTCTGTGACTGCAAAGACAAGTTACCTGATTAATAATGATAGTCTTTCCAACTCCTCGAAAAATAAAAAAGCGAAGGAGCTTGGTATCCCGATTCTTACGGAGGAGGAATTCCTTTTGATGCTTGACGGAATGGTTCAATAGACCATCCAGCTTAAAATACAGGTAAACAAGTGGAGGAATGAAGCGTTTTGACGGTTTGGGCTGGGGTATGTAACAAAAGCTGCCCCAGCCTGGCCGAAATCTTGGTGCGCCTGCTTCCACAAAAAGGGGGTAATCATGCCGATTAAGGTGCAAAGCGATCTTCCGGCAAAGAAAATTCTGGAAGAAGAAAATATATTTATGATGGATGAAACGCGGGCGATGCATCAGGATATCCGTCCGCTCCAAATCGCGATTTTAAACCTGATGCCTTTAAAAGAAGATACGGAGGTACAGCTTTTACGCAGCATGTCCAACACGCCGTTACAGTTGGATGTAACATTCCTTACTACATCAAGTTATGTGGGACATAATACGGCAACAAGCCACCTTGATAAATTTTACCAGACCTTTACAGATATCAAAGACTGTAAATTTGATGGGCTTATAATTACGGGAGCCCCGGTGGAGATGATGGAATTCGAGGAAGTTACATACTGGGACGAGTTAAAACAGATTATGGCATGGAGCAGGGAAAATGTCACTTCCACGCTCCATGTATGCTGGGGGGCGCAAGCGGGGCTTTATTATCATTTTGGGATGAAGAACATTAAGCTTGAGAGGAAACTTTCAGGTATTTATAAGCATCATGTGTTACTTCGCCGCGAACCATTGGTGCGCGGTTTTGACGATATTTTTTACGCGCCGCATTCCCGCTATACTGAGGTGGCAAGGGAGGATATTGTTGCGTGCAGGGAACTGCTTATTTTAGCGGAATCTGAGGAAGCAGGTGTATTTTTATGTATGACACACGACGGCAGGCAGGTTTATGTGATGGGGCATCCGGAGTATGACCGTATGACGCTTGATAAGGAATATAAAAGGGATACGGACAAGGGGCTTACGGTTGCGGTGCCGCAAAACTATTACCCTGATGATAATGCAACAAGCCGCCCCCTGCTGATGTGGCGTGCACATGCGAATGCGCTCTATACAAATTGGATTAATTATCTGGTCTATCAGAATACACCATATGAATGGAAGTAGATCGAAAGGCAGGGCAAAACGGTTTTGTTTTGTATGGGGGATAGAACGGAAGTAGGGTTTGTGGAGCAGCGGGGGAGGACGGGAAAAGGGGAAAAAAGAAGGAGGCTGTTTAAC
>CAMWUU010000255.1 GCA_947177515.1 uncultured Lachnospiraceae bacterium | reverse complement strand
ACAAAACACCACCAAAAATAAATAAAAAAAATAAAATAAAAGCAAATTTAATTTCACCTTTTATTAAAATTATAACCAAGTTGTATTATAATAAAATACAACTTGTACGCGACAGGGGGAAATAAGATGGCAAAATACGAAGACATCAATCAGTGGCTCAGGGAAAAAATTGCGGATGGTACTTTTGCTATCGGAGATAAGATTCCATCCGAAAATGAACTTGCCTTAATGTTTGGATACAGCCGCCAGACTGTCCGCCAGGCAATCGGCTTGCTTGAAGCGGAAGGAATCCTGATACGCGCGCAGGGAAGCGGAACCTTTGTAAACCGGCGTGCCATAAAAAAGAACCACTCGCCCACAATGCGCATCGGAGTAATTGCCTCCTGCCTGGACGATTTTAATTTTCCAGGCATAATCCGGGGGATCGAATCCGTATTGGGTGAACACCACTATACCATTTCGCTTTGCATCACACATAATCGTCAGACCAATGAGGAAACTGCACTGCGTAAGATACTTGCAGGCGGCGTGGATGGTCTGATTGTAGAGGGGACGAAAACGGCACTCCCAAATGTAAATGAATTGCTCTACAACGAAATTATGGATCGTGGTATCCCACTGGTATTCTTTAACAGTTACTACCGAAACTTCCGCGAATCCTATGTGGTTATGGATGATGTGCGCGCTGGTGAACTTGCCACACGTGCCCTGATACGCATGGGGCACACAAAAATAGGAGGAATCTTCAAATCGGATGATATGCAGGGATTAAGGCGCTACAAGGGAATGCAGGATGCCATGAAAAAGGTCGGTTATTCCCCTTCGGATCAATGGTTGTACTGGTACACAACGGAAGACCTTCCTTATCTCTTTTCTGGAAGCCTGGATTCAGTACTTCTTTCCAGATTTTCGGGCGTTACCGCCATGGTCTGCTACAATGACCAGATCGCCGTTGCACTGATCCGCTTACTTAGACAACATGCGATCTGTGTCCCTGACGATGTTTCCATTGTAAGCTTTGACAATTCGCCCCTAGCGGATGTTATGTCCTGCAATCTGACCTCGGTGGTTTATCCTGCATTGGAAATTGGTCAGCACGCGGCAAGGCTTATGTTAAAAAAACTCGCAGCTCCCACATGCAGGGATTGTATTATCCTGACACCGGAGCTAAAACAGCGCTCCTCCATCCTGAATCTGAGGGATGGAGATGGAAAAAATTATTAAACCGTGCGTTACTGCCCGCCTGCAAAAGCAAACGGCAGTTTAATAGCAAAAAAAAGAAAGGATGTGTATTATGTTAGAACAGTTAAAACAGGAAGTCTATGAGGCAAATATGCTGCTGCCAAAGCACGGACTCATCACTTTCACCTGGGGAAACGTTTCCGGTATTGACCGAGAGAAGGGGCTGATTGTCATCAAGCCGTCCGGTGTGGAATACGACGTGATGAAACCGGAGGATATGGTGGTCGTTGACCTTGACGGCAAACGTGTGGAGGGTACCTTAAATCCTTCCTCCGACACGCCAACCCATATCGAACTCTACAAAGCCTTCAAAAACATCGGCGGTGTTGTGCATACCCATTCCCGTTGGGCCACAACAATGGCGCAGCAGGGTATGGGTGTCCCGGCACTTGGCACGACGCATGGCGATTATTTTTACGGCGAAATCCCTTGCACCCGAAAGATGACCCCGGAAGAAATCAGGGGGGAATATGAAAAGGAAACCGGCACCGTAATTATTGAACGCTTTACACAGGCAGGTATTAAACCGGACGATGTCCCTGCGGTGCTTGTGCACAGCCACGGACCATTTACCTGGGGCACTGACCCGCACAATGCAGTACACAATGCAGTGGTTCTCGAAGAGGTTTCCTTTATGGCATGGCATAACCTCGCGCTCTCGAACAATACCATCAAGCCGATGCAGCAAGAACTTTTAGACAAACACTACTTAAGAAAACACGGCGCTAACGCTTATTACGGGCAGGCTAAGAAAAACTAAACATAAAAGAGGGGATGATGCTTTTCATCCCCTCTTTTTTATAGTAATCAATTCATAATGCACAGATTTTTCACAAGTTTCCGGTTGCGCCCTCAAAAAAAATACTCTATAATGAAAAGGAACCACATTAACATAAAATATAAATTGAGGTTGACATAGAATATGAAAAAAACAGCACATAATTTTTTTAAAGGCATAACATTTTTAATACTTACTGCCTACTGCTCCTGCATACTATCCATACCCCATCCGCTTATTGCCCGGGACGTACCGGACGGCAATGTACAGGACTCTGATTTTCTCTGGCCGTCCGGTCCATCCGTATTTGCAGATGCTGCAATCGTGATGGAAGTTACTACGGGACTTATCCTCTATGAAAAAGATATTTATACATCCTATTACCCTGCCAGTATTACCAAGGTATTAACTGCACTGATGGCATTGGAAAACTGTTCCCTCAACGAGATTGTCACCATGTCCGATGCCGCAGAACATAATGTTTATGGCAGCAGGATTGGACTGGTTTCAGGAGAACAGGTCACACTTCGTGATGCAATGTATGGTATGCTCTTAGAATCTGCTAATGAAGTATCCTATGCCATCGGTGAACATGTCGCCGCCAAAGTTAACAACAATTCCGGTTCCATGGAGGAATTTTCTGCACTGATGAATGCAAGGGTCAAGGAACTTGGAGGGGTAAACAGCAATTTTATCAACCCAAACGGTCTTCACGAACAGGAACATTACACCTGCGCTTATGATATGGCTCTGATCGGAAAGGAAGCAATCCAGTATCCTGACTTTCGCAAAATTGCCGGAACCCGTACCTATACCATCCCGCCAACCAATAAAAACGTGGCCAGGCCTTTAGCAAACCACCACCGTTTTATCCGCAAGACTCTGAACTATCAATATGCGATTGCAGGAAAGACCGGCGGCACTACGGAAGCCCTCACAACACTTATCACATTTGCAGAAAAAGATGGTCTGCTCTTAGTAGCTGTTGTCCTGCATGTGGACACTGCCCTGCACGCTTATGAAGACACAATCAATATACTTAACTTTGCTTTTGAGAATTACTCTCTTTACAATATTGAAGACACAGAACTGGATCTTGAACTTGGTTTTCCGTCCCTGTTCTCCCAGACCGCAGATTTTTCTTCCGCCAGGGAACCACTTATCCATATTGGTCAAAACTGCAATGTAGTATTGCCAAATTCCGCTAATTTCTCCGATGCGGTGAAATCAATTACTTACACACCAGTGGAGGAATTTGTTCATGGGGATAATGTGATTGGACAGATATCGTACCAGTTTGCAGGAAAATACATTGGCTTTGCGGATATCATATATTATAATCCGGATTACCCGATTACCCGCGCCGAATTTGAAGCTCTTTGGCCAAGCTACATGATCCCGCCGGATATTGTCTTTAAAGAAGAAAATGGGTCATACACCCCTATCACCCCAGAACCGGGAGAAGATAAAGAAAATCTGTCCGGCGAAGATAAAGAAGGTTTTCATTGGCTTCCAGTTATTTTAGGAGTGACAGCCACAATTATTATTTTGGCTATTGGCTGGTATCTCATCCGCATAGAACTACCTCACCGCAGGCGGCATCAGATATATAAGAAAAAGCATGAAGCCCGTTTGAAATCATATGGTCAACAGGATGATGACCAGTTCAATTTGTAATATTCTGTTTATGATATTACGATTCCCCGCTGCCCCAGCGTGTCTGAAAATTTATTTGCAACATCAGCACGCCAGAAATTTTATGTCTTTTTAAAAACTTCAACTCCAGTCAGTATTGAATTGGCTAATTTTATTTTTTCACTATACTTTCATCCTTTAGCAGGGACTCTCTGCTAAACACAGCACTCAGAAATTCACTTCCTTAGTATATGATTAGGAGCTGCCATATAAGACAGCTCCTATATAATCATTATATGTATACCCCTACTTTGTCAATGATGCAATCAATGAAGCCAAATCATCCGAATCAAGTCCCTCTCCCTTCTCGGTCAGTCCTTCATATTCAGATATCATGGACGGTATTGGCTCTTCATTAGATAATAATTCTGGTTCCCCCATCCCTGCTGCCATGGTCATTTCCACATTTGGCATTTTACCATCTTTTTCCAATTCAAATACCGTTTTCGATTTCCCACTTGACATATCACCATCTTTTAACTCTTCTGACATCCCTGGAATTTCCGGCATTTCTGCCATTTCAGTTTCATTCGTTGCCTCTGCTGTTGGTTCTTTTGTTTCCATCAGTAATAAATCTATTGCTGTGTTATCCCCTGGCTCTTCCCCTCCTTTTATTGTCATTACCACATCTGCTTCTTCTTTCAGATCAGATACTCCTGTTTTCGCACTGTCCTGAGTCACAGAGTTTTGGCTCCTCTGTGCGAATTCTGACGAACTATCCTGTAATATATTTAAAAGTGCATTTATGTTTTTATCCAGATTCAATAATATCTGCTTTGTATTTTCTTTATTATACCAAGCAACTGTTTTTAGGGCATTTACTTGTGTTTCTGCATGTTTACGGCTTTCTATACATTGCTGATTCTGAAATTCAATAATCTTTTCTAACAGTACCTTTAGCTCATCATTCCCATGCGATTCCGGAAATGATTTCACTCCCTTTTCCATCCCCCGCTTCGTTATTGTATAAATCGCGCGCTGTGCATTAAGCAATTCATCCAGTTTCCTCTCAAGAATTATGTGCTCCTGTTCTTTTTGTTCCTGCTTCTCCTGTTCTTTATAGGTAAAGAATAAGTAACCGGACATTAAAATTACTATTCCCCCTATCAACACAGCCCAAAATTGACTGCCAAGCTGTAAAAGAACAAACAGTGCAAAATACATTGCTATTAATAAAAATACATTATAAAAAATGCCAACTGTATTTTTTCGTTTCAATTTATTTCTCCTCCTAAACATTAAATTTTTACTTTTCCTTTTTCATAGTACCTGTTTTGCTGTTAGATAACAACAAGCACTGGTATTATACCGGTCAACATTGTTTTTCCCTTCAGGTTCCGTTCCTACCGCGAATAAACTATAAACTATTCCAACGCAGAAAGTCCATGACCTTCTAGAAAAGTTCTCCTCCTTTTATCTGGCAACAGATCAACTTTTGGATTACTTACTTTGGCTTCGCGCACATTATACCATAATATATAAAAAAAGAAAATGCTTTTTGTCGATTATAGTCAAATTTGCCAAAAAAACTGCGCCCCCTTGCCTTGTATACTTTTTTATGCTAGTATAATTAACAACAATTATTACAATCCTAATGTTAAAAGAAAGCTGTGATACCAATTATGAATAGAAAATATTTAATAATCCCTTTTTGTTTTTATATCAGCCTGCTGATCTCCTGTGGAAAACCCAATGAAGATACAAAAGAAAACAT
>CAMWUU010000254.1 GCA_947177515.1 uncultured Lachnospiraceae bacterium | reverse complement strand
GCGTGGGAGGTACCGCTCGGCTTATCCGCTTGACTTAGGTAAGATCGAGGAGATCCGCAGAAAATTTGTGCAGCGTTTTGAGGGGCTGTACCAGGTATTTTCGCGCCCGGATGCGACGGGGCGGGAGCGGATGACAGAACTTTTACGCTTTTTAATCCTCCATGGAACAGAAACCTACCTTGAGGAAAAATCGCAGGAACTTTTGGAGAGCGAGCCGGTTCGTGCAAGGGAATATGCACAATTATGGCGGATTTTGCTGGAGATCTTTGACCGTATTGTAGGATTGTTGGGAGAAGATGCGATGACGCTCCAGGAATTTGGGGAAATTTTACAGACAGGTATCGATGAGGCGAAGGTTGGTTTGGTGCCGCCCGGGCTTGACCAGATTATGGTCGGGGATATGGAGAGAACCCGTTTAAACGGTGTGCGTTGTTTGTTTTTCCTCGGTCTGAATGAAGGGATTGTGCCAAAGCCCCAAGCGGGTGGTGGTGTGCTCTCGGAACAGGATCGTATGCTCTTTGAGGAGAACGGGATTGAACTTGCGCCAAACCGCAGGCAGAATGCGTTTTTAAGTGAGTTCTATCTGTATTTGAGCCTGACCAAGCCCTTAGAGCGCCTCTATCTCTCCTACCGCCGTTCCGAGGGTTCGGGCAAGGCCATGCGCCCGTCCTATCTGCTCTCCCGCGTGCAGAAACTGTTTCCGAAGATAAGGGTGGAAATGGAAGATGATTTGCTAAAGGTTATGGGGAATGTGGGGGTATTGGGAACGGATCGTGGATTTTCGTGGTTTTTGCGCGGGGTCAGGGAATATGCGGCGGGTGGGGAAGTACCTGAACTGTTTGCAGAACTTTATACATTGTACCGTACAGGGGAATTTGCAGCACCGCTCCCATTTGCTTCAGTCGCGTCAGCAGCATTCTATAAGAAGCCGGAAGAGGCTCTTTCCGTGGAGAATGCGAAAAAACTCTATGGGGAAACACTCTATGGCAGCGTGACGCGCTTAGAGCAGTATGCGGCTTGCGCTTTTGCCCATTTCCTGGTTTTCGGGCTTAATGTGGAGGAACGGGTGGAATACCAGATCGGTATGCCGGATATTGGGACAGTCTACCACAATGCGCTGCAATACTATTCAGCGGGGGTGAAGGAAAGCGGATACGACTGGCATACGATACCGGAAAAGGAGAGCGATGAACTGCTTATGGATGCGGTAAAACGGGCGGCGCAGGAGTATGGTGAGGGGATTTTTGCTTCCTCCGGGCGCAGCCGGGAGCTGGTTAACCGGATTGCGCGTATGCTGCGGCGCACGGTAAATACCGTGCAGATACAGATCCGGCGCGGTGATTTTGAACCGGAGGAATTTGAGTATGATTTCACCCATGCCGACCGCTACCTAGCACTTAGAGGGCGTATAGACCGGATCGATCTGTATCATAACGGGCGGGAGGATTATGTACGCGTGGTGGATTACAAATCCGGGAATGTACAGTTTAAATTGGAAAAACTTTACTATGGGCTATCCCTGCAACTTGCAGTATATATGGAAGCGGCGATGCAGTGGGCGAAGGAGAAGGGAATGGAACGGGCGGTTCCAGCAGGAATGCTCTATTACCATATTGATGACCCAATTGTAGATAAGGGTGGGGATCCCGAGGTACAGATTCAGAAGAAACTGGTTATGAACGGGTTAGTCAACGCAAAAGAAGAGGCGCTTGTTGCGCAGGATAATAGTTTTTATGACGCGCAGGGCGGGCTTGCCGCGGGGGTATCCTCAAATGTTATTCCCGCCTCAACTGGAAAGTCGGGAAATTTAAGTGCTTCTTCCATGGCGGTGGATGGGGAGTATTTTGGAAAAGTATTGAGTTTGGCCAGGGAGAGGCTTTTTGAGAACGCAAAAAAAATCCTCTCCGGGGATGTGGAACCCGCCCCGTACCGCAGGGGATTGGAGAATGCCTGCGATTTTTGTACCCTGAAGGATGCGTGTAATTTTGACCGCAGATTGTCAGGATACCATTACCGGGATCTAAAAAAGCTTGCAAAGGATGAAGTGAGGGAGAAAATCTGCGGTGGGGAAGCATCTGTGGCAGAGGGCAGGGAGGCGTACAGTGTGGAAAAGGAAACATCAAAAAAACACGGGGATGCCGTACAGGGTAAAGGAAGTATGGGGAAAGGAGAGTGAATAAAGGGATGCAATGGACGAAGGAACAGGAGCAGGTGATTTTCCTTGGAAACCGCAATATCCTGGTTTCTGCGGCTGCGGGTTCCGGCAAGACGGCAACCTTAGTGGAGCGTATTATACAGCGGGTTGCGGGAAGTGGAACTGGGGAAGCAGCACAGAATAAGAAAGGAGAGGGGGCGCTGGTTGATATTGACCGGCTCCTGATTGTGACCTTTACGCGCGCTGCCGCTGCGGAGATGCGGGAACGAATCGGTGCGGCAATCGAGGAAAGACGCTTGCAGCAGCCGGAAAATAAACATCTGCAAAGACAGGCCATGCTTTTGCATAGCGCGCAGATTACAACAATTGACAGCTTCTGCCTTTCTGTAATCCGTGATTATTTCCACGAGATTGACCTAGACCCGGTTTTCCGCGTGGCGGAGGAGGAGGAACTGACCCTGCTGCGACATGAGGTAATTGCGGATGTGCTTGAGGAGGCGTATGACGCGGGTGAAGAGGATTTCCTTTCCTTTGCGCAAAACTATGGGGGGAGGCACCAGGATTTAAAATTGGAAGATTATATCCTGCGCCTGTTCCAGTTCTCCGAGAGCTGCCCGTGGCCAAAAGAATGGTTAGAAGATCTTTGCGGTGGGATAGAACTGGATGGGCAAGAGGGGGAGGTTTTTTCGCAGGAATGGCTAAATACCGTTGTCCATTCTATAAAGCGCAGGTTAGATGATGCGCTCTGCTGGAATGGGAGGGCGCTTGCCATCTGCGGGGAGCCGGATGGACCTGCCCATTATGCGAAGGCTTTGCAGGATGACGCGGCATTGCTTGAGGAACTGTTAGCCCTTAGGGATTACCGTGCGTTATCAAAGGCATTTGATGGGATTAAATTTACAGCGCTCTCGCGCAAGGCGGCACCGGAATGTACGGAGGAGAAAAAAAATCTGGTGAAGGCGATGAGAGAGCAGGTAAAAGAGTGTATCAGGGGGATTGCGGCGGACTTTTTTTTCCAGGATTACGCGCAGATGGAGGAAGATGAGCGCGGCGCGGCGCGCTATGTGCGCGTAATGGTAAAGCTGACTTTGTCATTTAGAGAAAAATTTGCACAGAAGAAAGCAGAAAAGAGGGTACTTGATTTTTCAGATATCGAGCATTTTGCACTGGATATCCTGACGGAGAAAAAGGATGGCATCCTTATGGCAAGGACGGCAGCAAAGGAACTCCGGCTTAGGTTTGAGGAGATCATGGTGGATGAGTACCAGGACAGCAATGAAGTGCAGGAGGCGATTTTGCGCAGTATTTCCAGGGAGGAAGAAGGAAGTCCGAA
Source organism: uncultured Lachnospiraceae bacterium (assembly GCA_947177515.1). GTDB lineage: Bacteria > Bacillota > Clostridia > Lachnospirales > Lachnospiraceae > RGIG4057. The sequence continues at coordinate 1,951 of CAMWUU010000254.1, read as the reverse complement.
TATTTTTATGGTCGGGGATATGAAACAGAGTATCTACCGTTTCCGCTTGGCAAAGCCGGAACTTTTTCTGGAAAAATATAACAGTTACTCAGTGGAAGGAGGAAAATATCAGCGCATTGACCTGCACCGGAATTTCCGGAGCCGCAGGGAAGTACTTGACAGTGTGAACGAGTTATTTTTCCGGCTGATGGGCAGGGGATTTGGGCAGATTGAATATGATGAGGCAGCAGCGCTGTACCCTGGTGCCCAATACCTAAAAAGGGATAAAGGGATTGACAATGTGACGGAATTGCTGTTGGTACAGGCGGGGGAGGAAGCGGAGGATTTAGAAGGGGAAGTGGATCTAACAGAGAGTCTTTCCGAGGATGGGGAAGATGAGGAGCGCGAGTATTCCAAGAGGGAGCAGGAGGCGCTTGCCTGCGCCAGGAAAATAAAGGAGTACTGTGCAGGGCTGACCATACAGACGAAGGATGAAAAAAACGATGTGCTGCTGCGCCCGTGCCGGTATGGGGATATTGTGGTTTTGCTGCGTACCATGAGCGGATGGGCGGAGGTTTTTGCAAAAGTGCTTACCGAGCAGGGAATTCCTGCCGTATCGGATACGCAGGGAGGATATTTTAATGTGCCGGAAATCAAATGGCTGCTCAATTACCTGCGTATCCTTGATAACCCGCGCCAGGACATCCCGTATTGTAATGTGCTCCTCTCGCCCTTTGTGGGGCTTACAACGGATGAGCTGGCGGCTTTGCGTGCACAGTGGAGGCATATGCCCCTAGGGGAGGCGGTCAGGCGCTGTGCGGCATCCTTTCCTGGCGATGGAAATGAAAAGGATGGGGATGGCTGTGTGGGGGGCGGTCAGGAAATAGGGGATGTGGTAGGGGATACTGCCCGGCGGCTTGCGGACTTTCTGCGGATTTATGACATGCTCAGGGAGCGCAGCCGTATCCTTACGGTACCGGAGTTGTTGGAAGAACTGTTTGAAAAAACAGGATACAACAGTTTTGTTGCAGCAATGCCTGCGGGTGGCAGGCGCAGCAAGAACCTGGCAATATTTGTGGAGAAGGCAGCGGCTTTCGGGCAGAGTTCGTACCGTGGCCTGTTCCAGTTTGTCCGCTATGTGGAGCGCCTGATTGAGTATGAGGTGGACTATGGGGAAGCGGCGGAAACGGCGGAGGGTGAGGATGCGGTGCGTATTATGAGCATCCACCGCAGCAAAGGACTTGAATTTCCGGTTGTCTTTGTCTGCGGTCTGACGAAAAAATTTAATTTCGCGGATACAAGGGAAAGACTTCTTTTCCATCCGGACGGCGGGCTTGCCATGGATTATATTGATGGGGAGCACAGGACTGTGGTTCCGACATTGCGTAAAAAAGTTCTGAAGCAGCAGATGGAAGAGGAGATGTTAAGCGAGGAACTGCGCCTTTTGTATGTGGCGATGACACGTGCAAAGGAAAAACTCTGCATGATTGGATATGTGGAAAATTATGGAAGATTATCTGCAAAATGGGAAGCCATTATGCCAGGTGACGGGCAGAAATTGTTCTTTTTGGCGCTTGCAAAGGCAAAATCCTGTCTTGACTTTATCGGACCTGTAATTGCTGGTCTTAAAACAATCCGTCTTACACTTTTCTCACCTTTTCAGGGAAGTATGTCCGGAGGAACCAAGGCACGGGAAAGAGATTTTTTGTATCAGCAGTTTTTAAATGGTACGGGGAAGTGTTTTGAACCGGATGAAGCGGTGTTAGGCAGGATCCGGGACTATCTTGCATTTGATTATCCCTATGCTGTGGATTCGGAGCTTCCTTTTAAAGTCAGTGTTTCGGAGTTAAAGAATCTGGCTGACGGGGAGGATGAATTTGAAACACCACAGCTTTATCCGTCCCAGGATGCGATTCCAGCACAGGAGGATGAGGAATGTAATACGGCAGGTGAAGCAGGGGGGGATACTAAG
>CAMWUU010000253.1 GCA_947177515.1 uncultured Lachnospiraceae bacterium | reverse complement strand
CTGATCGCCTTTGTCACAAATGTTGTCCAGGTCAAGTGGAAAGTGACGGGGAAGCCCCTGATGCCAAAGCTAAGCAAACTTAATCCAATCAAGGGGTTCAAAAAAATATTTTCCATGGATAAAGTGATGGAACTGATTAAGGCCATTGCCAAAATACTGGTGATCAGCATAATTGTATATACTACGATGAGGGATAAAATTGACCGTTTGTATATATTATATCAGATTGGCAATATCTCCGCGGCAGCAGTCTATGTCGGGGAAGAGATTATTAATCTGGGAATCCGTGTCAGTGCGTTTTTCCTAATTATCGGTTTTGCGGATCTTATTTACCAGAAGAGGAAGTTCAAGAAGGAGATGCGGATGACAAAGCAGGAGGTAAAGGATGAATACAAGCAGACGGAAGGTGACCCGCAGATTAAGGGCAGGATCCGCCAGAAGATGCGTGAGGCATCCCAGCGCAGGATGATGCAGCAGCTTCCGGAAGCGGATGTTGTTATCACGAACCCGACGCATTTTGCCTGCGCATTAAAATATGATAAGGAAGTTTCCTCCGCACCGGTGCTGATCGCAAAGGGCGCGGATTATATTGCGGGCAAGATTAAGGAGGCAGCAAAGGAATATGATATTCCCATTGTCGAGAATAAACCGCTTGCCCGTATGCTATATTATAATGTTGAACTGGAGCAGGAAATTCCGGTGGAACTCTACCAGATGACTGCCGAAGTACTCTCCTATGTGTATAATTTAAAGAATAAAGCCATGTAATACAGACGAAAGGAGGAACGCGAATGAGAAAAGCGGATTTTGCCATTGGTATCTATATCCTAGCAGCGATTGTGTTTTTGATTATACCGATGAGATCCGGGCTGCTCGACGTGCTTTTGGCCCTGAATATTTCGATTGCCATGATTATCCTGTTCAATGCGCTCTTTTCCCAGGAAGTGCTGAATATGTCCACATTCCCGACCATCCTGCTTTTTACGACGACGTTCCGCATTTCACTGAATGTATCGTCAACAAAGCTGATCTTAACGACCGGTGACCCGGGTGCTGTCGTAACCCAGTTCGGTGAGTTTGTGGGCAGGGGTGACCCGGTGGTCGGTATGATTGTTTTTATCATTTTGATCATTGTCCAGTTTTTGGTTATCAATAAAGGTTCGGAGCGCGTGTCCGAGGTAACCGCAAGATTTACGCTTGACGCAATGCCCGGCAAGCAGATGGCGATTGATGCCGATTTGAACACCGGTGCGATCACGGACCAGCAGGCGAAAGAGCGCCGTGAGAAGATACAGGAGGAATCTTCCTTCTTCGGTTCCATGGACGGTGCCACCAAGTATGTTAAGGGGGATGCGACGGCGGGACTTATTATCACCGTAATCAACCTAGTCGGCGGTATTGTTATGGGAATGATGCGAAGCGGTATGACCGCCACGCAGGCACTGAACAAGTATGCAATGCTCACCATCGGGGATGGTTTAGTCAGCCAGATCCCGTCGCTGATGATCTCACTTGCCACCGGTATCCTTGTTACCAAGGTATCGAAGGAGGCCGACATCGGCGACTTGTTAGTAAAACAGCTTTTTTCAATTCCGAAGGTGCTTTACATGGTTGGTGGCAGTATGGTATTTTTGGGAATTTTTACGCCACTTCCGTTTTTAATCTTCTGTCCTTATGGTATTGCTTTCCTTGCGACGGCCGCAGTGATCCGGAAAAAGACCCAGGTGGAGGAGATCGAGGCGGAGGCCAATATCGAGGAAACAAGTGCCGAGGAGATACGAAGGCCGGAAAATGTTACATCGCTTCTGCATGTGGATTTTATCGAGCTTGAGTTCGGTTACGGTATCATACCCCTTGCCGATGTGAACCAGGGCGGCGACCTGCTTGACCGTGTTGTTATGATAAGGCGACAGATCGCGCTGGAATTTGGCTGCGTTGTGCCGACTATCCGCCTGCGCGATAATATCCAGCTTAACCCGAACCAGTATGTAATTAAGATTAAAGGGATCCCGGTCAGTGATGGGGAGATCCTTTTTGACCACTATATGGCGATGAACCCGGGGTATGTTGAGGAGGAAATTACCGGTATCCCTACCTTTGAGCCGTCCTATCATCTCCCGGCCATCTGGATTACGGAGAGCCAGAGGGAGAGGGCGGAGTCCTACGGTTATACAGTGGTTGATCCGCCATCCATTATTGCAACCCATCTAACGCAGGTGATCAGTTCTCATTTAGACGAGCTTCTGACCCGCCAGGATGTACAGAATTTGATCAACAATATGCAGGAGGCAAACCAGACCCTTATTGGGGAACTGGTACCAAAACTTTTGGGGGTCGGCGAGATCCAGAAAGTTTTGCAGAACCTTTTGCGCGAGGGGATATCCATTCTCGACCTTGTCACAATTTTTGAAACGCTTGCAGACTATGCACCAACGACGCGTGACACGGATGTGCTGACGGAGTATGTGCGCCAGAGCCTAAAACGCGCGATATCAAACAAGTACTTCCCGAATGGCGAGATGACAAGTGTCGTCACGCGTGACCCGAAGATAGAGCAGGAGATTATGGGGAGCGTTAAGCAGACGGAGCAGGGGGCATTTTTAGCCCTTGACCCGGATCGGACGCAGAAGATCATGAAATCCGTCGAGGCTGAGGTTGGGAAGCTGGAAAATCTTGGAAAAAATCCGGTAATCATAACTTCTCCGATTGTGCGCATGTATTTCAAGCGTCTTTCGAGGGATTATTTCCAGGAATTAATTGTTGTGTCGTACAATGAGATCGAATCAAATGTTGAATTACAATCAGTGGGGATGGTGACAGCATAAATGATAATAAAGAAATTCACCGCAAGTACGGAAAAGGAAGCCATATTACTTGCAAAAGAAGAACTCGGCACGGATGCGATTGTTATGAATATCAAAAAGAACCTTCCCAAGGGAGTATATAAGTTGTTCCGTAAGCCAAGCGTCGAGATAACGGCAGCGGTGGATGAAAATATTACCTACCAGCCAAAAAAGGAGGAACCGCAAAAGCGCAATCCCAATATCCTGTATGAGGATGAAGCACCGCAGTCTGTATTTGAGTCCGGTTCCACGGCGATTGAACAGAGGCTTGACAAACTGCAGGATATGTTGGAGAGCCAGATGGCAGGCAGTATGCCAAACCAGGCATCCGCAAAGGCGGGCAGGGACGGGGAGGAGGAAGCGGAACCTGCTGCGGTGGAAAAAGATTCCAATATTGCCTGTATGCAGTTAATCTATAACCAGATGATTGCAAACGAGGTGGATGAGAAGTATGCAAACCAGGTAATTAACGAGATTGGACACAACTTAAAAAAGGATGCCGGCGTGAACAATATCCTGATGAGCATGTACCAGAAAATCGTGCTTAAGCTGGGACAGATCCATACAATTGGGGGAGAAGGAGGGGCGAAATATCTCTTTTTTATCGGACCTACCGGTGTGGGAAAGACGACTACCATCGCCAAAATTGCTTCAATGCTTAAGATGGACCAGAAGAGAAAGATTGCCCTTATGACGGCGGATACCTACCGGATTGCGGCTGTGGAGCAACTGACCACCTACGCGAATATCCTTGATATTCCGCTGCATGTTGTATATTCGCCCGAGGAGGTAAAGGAGGCGAGGGAACGGCTGAAAGATTATGATATCGTGCTGGTGGATACTGCGGGGCGCTCCTACAAAAACAGGGAGCAGAGGGACGACCTAGAAAGACTTTTAAATTCGGTGCCGCCAAAGGAACGTGAGGTTTTTCTTGTCCTGAGCGCCACAACAAAATATTATGACCTGTTAAGGATCACGGAAAATTATCTGCAGATTACGGACTATGCGCTTATTTTTACGAAGCTTGACGAAACCAGCAGCATTGGCAACCTCTTAAACATCCATATGAAGACGGGGGCACCGTTATCCTATGCAACCTTTGGACAGAATGTTCCGGATGATATCGATGTGATTGATCCTCAGAACATAGCAAAACAACTGTTAGGAGGCAGTGAATAAATGGACCAGGCGGAACAGTTGAGGAAACTGGTAAAGCAGGGAGGCAGCCAGTCCAAAAACCTTGCCCGTGTCATCACTGTGACAAGTGGGAAGGGAGGGGTTGGCAAATCCAGTATTTCTGTAAACCTGGCGATCGAGCTTGCAAGGATGGGCAAGCGGGTGCTTATCATGGATGTGGATTTTGGTTTGGCCAATATCGAGGTCATGCTGGGAATCCGGCCGGAATATAATCTGGCCGACATGATGTTCCGCGGGAAAAGTCTTGCAGATATCGTCATCAAGGGACCGGAGGGGATTGGTTTTATCTCGGGGGGATCCGGTATACACGAGTTGACAAGGCTGACGCGGGAACAGATCGTAAACTTAACAATGCGGCTTGTGGAACTTGACGAGATGGCAGACATTGTCATTATCGATACGGGAGCTGGCATCGCGGATGCGGTGTTGGAATTTGTGTCGGCCAGTACGGAGGTGCTTTTGGTAGCAACCCCGGAGCCGACCTCTATCACGGATGCGTATGCACTTCTTAAGACCCTGTATCGCAAATCGGAATTCTCGGCTGAGAATACCCGTATCAAGATGATTGCAAACCGTGTGACGGCACAGAACGAGGGCAGGGAACTGTTTGAGAAAATAAATGTTGTAGTGACGAGATTCCTAAAATTTGGGATGGACTATCTTGGCGATATTCCGCAGGATGAGCAGGTGTCAAAGGCAATTATAAGGCAGAAGCCCGTTGTTTTATCAGCCCCTGAATCCGGGGCGGGAAGGGCTCTTAAAAAGCTTGCCACGAGATTAGCCGGCACCGATGTACCGCCAATGGATGAGCGAAAGGGTATCGCGCAGCTATTCGGGAACCTGATCCGGACAACAAATTGGCAGAAGCGGAAAGGATAGGGGGGATGATGACAAAAGGATTCTCGGTTGGACAGAAAATTGAACTGACGAAATATACGGGAAAAAGGAAGGAATTGGAAGGGGAAAGAACCTTTGTCGGCCAGATTCTTGACGAGAAGGAGGATAATCGGCTGGTGATCTCGATGCCGATGGAGGACGGGAAAATGGTGCTCTTTGAGGTCGGGGAACGGTATAATATGTTTTTTTACACAGCGGAGGGGCTTTATTATTGCATTGCGCAGGTAGGCGACCGTTACCTTTTAGGGCAGGTTTTTATGCTTGAGATGGAATGCGCCTCCGAAATCGAAAAGTTCGAGCGCAGGAAGTTTTTCCGGCTGAACTGTATTATCGATATGGATTATCAAAGGGATGGTGAGCCGCAGGAGGAAAAGAGGGCGGCCACGATTATTGATATCAGCGGCGGCGGGGCGCGGTTTAATGCAGGGGAAGAATTTGCACCCGGGGACGGACTGAGGATTGACTTTGCCCTTAGCATGGGGGGATGGCTTGAAAAGTTCAGTATCCATGTGCGCGTAATTGCCAGTACATGCCTGAGAAACCGGGAGAAAACTTATGAGAAC
>CAMWUU010000252.1 GCA_947177515.1 uncultured Lachnospiraceae bacterium | reverse complement strand
CGTCTTGTCTGTCCAACCCAGGACTGCGGATACCAGCAGCCGAAAGAGGAAGAAAAGAACAAATAAACGTAAGAATTCAAAAAATCAGAAAATATAGATTAAAATTGTGGCAAAATTGAAAATTCTACTTGTTTTTGTACAATAGTTGTGTTATTATGGACGTATGAATAATAATGTACGGGGGGTCAGGTCATGAGTGTACAACTGTTGGACAAAACCAGAAAGATAAATAAGTTGCTGCATAACAACAATTCCCACAAGGTTGTTTTTAATGATATCTGCCTGGTGCTGAGTGATATTCTTGGCTCGAACATCCTTGTAATCAGCAGGAAGGGGAAGGTGCTCGGCATAAGGAACCGTTCGGATATAGCGCCGATTTCGGAGCTGATCCGGGATTCGGTGGGCGGTTATATCGACCCGATGTTAAATGAGCGGCTTTTGAATATCCTGTCAACAAAAGAGAATGTGAACCTTGCCACGCTTGGTTTTGAATTTGAGCATATGGATTCGTACCGGGCGATTATCACGCCAATTGATATCGCCGGGGAACGGCTTGGCACATTGTTCCTCTATAAGAATAAGGAGCAGTATTCGATTGATGACATAATTCTGAGCGAGTATGGCACGACGGTTGTCGGACTGGAAATGATGCGCTCAGTCAACGAGGAGAATGCTGAGGAGAACCGCAAAGTCCAGATAGTGAGGTCAGCAATCAGCACGCTGTCGTTTTCGGAGCTTGAGGCAATCACCCATATTTTTGAGGAGCTTGACGGTAATGAAGGCATTCTTGTGGCAAGTAAAATTGCGGATCGTGTCGGTATTACCAGATCTGTAATAGTGAATGCGCTGCGCAAGTTTGAAAGTGCGGGAGTGATCGAGTCGAGATCTTCAGGAATGAAAGGGACGTATATCCGGGTGCTCAATGATGTGGTGTTTGACGAATTGAAAAAAATGCAGTGACAGGTTTGTTTGAAAAAATACAGCATAAGGAACGGGTAGTACAGTGGATGCCCAATATGGAAAAAGTTAGCAACCAGTATAGGTGCTGGCAGTATATGGAAATGGATTGGTTTAGAGCAAAGGGATTTGTTTACGGGGGGTAACCGCGTCTATCTCTTTGTTCTTTTTTTCCAATTGTGCCAACATTTGAGAATATCTGGCTGTGGAAAGGGGGAAAAATAGAAAAAAATTTTGATTGTTAAAAAATTTTAAATATTACTTGTATTTTTGCCCCAAACTGACTATAATATAATGTGTGTAAATTGTGCTGTAGGTGAAACATACATAAATTTTTGAATTGAAAGGATGATGGGATGATTGGTTCAGATGTATATAATTACATAAACGTATTGAACAAGGCGGCAGATGCCTGTTGGGTGCGGAATGCGGTTTTGGACAATAATCTGGCAAATGTGAGTACTCCGGGCTTCAAACGCAGCGATATTATGTTTGAAGATTATCTTAAGAAGGAGCTTTCAAATGCGGGGACGGAGGTTTCCATGGATAGGGCGGTGGCAGGTGTAAATCTTTCTAATTTGAAGGCAACGACCTATGTGGACCAGAAAGAACTAAGTTATCGCCTGGATGGTAATAATGTAGATGTGGATGTGGAAAATGCGAACCTTGCGCAGAATACAATACGTTATTACACTTTGCTCGATTCAATTACACAGGAATTTTCACGGATCAGGATGGTATTGAACAGAAATTGATTTTTGCGGGTACACCCAGGTGAAGAACACCCTTTTCTTTGAAAGAGGAAGAGGGAGGGTGGCAGAAGTGGGAAGAAGGAGGATGAAATGTCAAGTTTTGATTCGTTAAATGTCAGCGCAAGCGGTTTGACTGCGCAGCGCGTGCGGATGGATACGATCGCACAAAACCTCGCGAATGTAAGTACAACGAGGGATGAGAATGGGAATGTGTTCCGTCGCAAAACGGTGCTGTTCCAGACAAAAGGTTATGATACTTTTTCGAGTATGCTTGCGATGGGGCAGCAGGATAATGCGACCAATCTGATCGGCAACGGGGTGAAAGTAACGGCGATTGTCGAGGATCACGCGACACCGTTGCGCAGGGTTTATGAGCCGGGAAACCCGGATGCAGATGAAGATGGTTATGTGACGCAGCCAAATATCAACTCGGTAACAGAAATGACCAACCTGATTGATGCTTCGCGCGCATATGAGGCAAATATTACTGCTTTTAATGCGACGAAGAATATGCTGTTGAAAGGGCTTGAGGTGGGCAAGGGCTGATAGCCTGCCCGGGGATTGAATTTAGGCCGGGAACGGCGGGGAATGGAGAAAAATAATGGATTTTACATCAATAGGTGCGATTAGTAGGTTTGAGGATTATACGGCGGGCTGGGAAAAAACAAAGGAAACCCCACAGAAGAATACGGCGTTTGAAACGTTATTCCAGTCGGCGCTTTCCATGTTGCGTGAAACGAACGATCTCACCAATGCCGCCAGGGAGGAAGAACTTTCCTACATGATGGGTTTTAAGAATTCGACGACAGATGTGCAGGTGGCACAGACGAAAGCAAACATGTCCCTACAATATACTGTTGCGGTACGCAATGCAGTGCTGGATGCTTACAAAGAGCTCATGCAGTTACAATTCTAAGGATTGGGGTAATATTCCATGCAGGACAGGTTTAAACAACTATTGAATAAAATATTGGAGATGTGGAACAAGTACACCAAAAAGCAGAAGACGATCATCCTAAGCACGGTGGGCGCGGTGGTGATCATGCTCCTGTTATTGGCGTACTTTTTTGGGCGCACGACCTACACACGTTGGCGGACCTTCGAGGATGTCGGGGTGGCAAAGTCCGTGGACCAGCTCCTGACGGAATCCGGGATTGCCCATAAGATTGGGGATGACAGCGTAACCATCTATGTCGATTCCAAAAAGACAGTGCAGGCAAATTATGCAATTGTCGGGAGCTCTTTGATGGAGGAAGGCAGGGTAACGCTTGAGGAACTCCTAAAGAGCGACATGAGCACGACAAATTATGAGAAGAACCTAAAATCCGCGGAGTACACGATGGCGGAGCTTGAAAGCTACATAGAAGGGATTGAGGGCGTGGAGAAGGCGCAGGTGCGCTATATCCCCATCGACCGTACTTCAACGATTTTGGATGAAAACAAGGAAATCCCCTGCTCGGTCTTTTTAACGATCAATTCAAAATTCAATACTTCTGTGGCAGCTACAAGTATTGCGGTTACGGTTGCGAATGCGCTTGGCAACAAGACGGGTGAGAACGTAAAGATTATTGACCAGCACGGCAATATGCTCTACAGCGGACCGGAGGATGAAGAAACCCTCTCCCTTAGCAACCAGCATGATCAGTGGGTGCAGACAAATAATTTTTATCGTGATTCAGCGCAGCGGTATGGTCTTTTTTTAGGTTTTGATTATGTGGATGCAGAGTTTTCCTTAGATGTCAACTACGATAAGATTGAGGAGTACCTGCATGAATATCTTCCGGCGGAGGGACAGGAACAGGGGTTACAGGGAATCTATGAGCATGTCGCGTCGGAGAATACGAACGGGCAGGGTGATATCCCGGGCACGGACTCAAATGATGAGAATGATTACTATATACAAAATACTGGCAGCGGTAGCAGTTCCTACGAGTCAACCAAAATTACATACCTGCCCAGCGAGAGAACCGTTAAGACCATGCGCGAGTTAGGCATTGTAAACCTGGATAATTCTTCCGGGGCGATTGTTTTAAAGCGCGTGCGGCAGTATACAGAGCGTGAACTTGAGGTTTTGGGGCTTTTGGGTGAGATGACCTATGAGGAATACAAGATCCGCAACAGCCAGCCAGTGCAGGTGACGGATGAGGAGTTGGTTGCCAGCTACCGTGAAGCCTTTTCGATGGCTACGGGCATTGATGCCAGCCGCCTTTCCCTGCGTATTATTGAGATTCCGACCTTTATCGACGAAGTGGAGGAAGGCTTTAACTGGAACCTGTTGCTTACCATCCTTCTGTTTGTCGTGATTATCGGGCTTCTGATTTTTGTTGTCTTCCGTGTATCCAAGCCGGAGGAAGTGATCGAAACAGAGCCGGAGCTTTCGGTTGAGAAGCTTCTTGCGACAACAAAGGAAAACCAGTCACTGGAAGATCTTGAATTTAGTGAAGGTTCAGAAACAAAGCGCTTGATCGAAAAATTTGTGGACGAAAACCCGGAGGCGGTTGCGGCGCTATTGCGCAACTGGCTCAGTGATGATTGGGGTTGATAGTCCTTTGGTAGTAGAACGCAAAGAAGGAGGAAGGGCAGATGGCAAAGGAAGGGGAAGAGCTTTCCGGTCTGCAAAAGACAGCAATATTGCTGATCTCATTGGGACCTGAGCGCTCCTCAAAAATTTTCAAGCATCTAAAAGAAGAAGAGATTGAGCAGTTGACGCTTGAGATTGCGAATACCAGGAGCATATCGCAGAGTACGAAGGAGTCCGTTATGGACGAATTCTACCAGGTATGTCTGGCGCAGCAGTATATTGCGGAGGGCGGTATCGGCTACGCGAAGGATCTGCTCGAAAAAGCCCTTGGCGCGGAGAAGGCGCGCGAGGTGATCGGCAAGCTAACGGCTTCCCTGCAGGTACGCCCGTTCGAGTTTATCCGCAAGGCGGAGGCAAGCCAGTTACTTACCTTTATCCAGGATGAGCACCCACAGACAATCGCCCTTATTTTATCCTACCTGCCATCGTCGCAGGCAGCAGCGATTATCGGGGCGCTTGCACCGGATAAGCAGGCGGATGTTGCAAAACGTATCGCCCAGATGGACCGTACCTCCCCGGATGTGTTAAAAGAGGTGGAGCGGGTGCTTGAGCGTAAGCTTTCTGCGCTGGTCAACCAGGATTACACCATTGCGGGTGGCGTGGATGCAATTGTGGAGATTTTGAATACGGTCGACCGTGGAACCGAGAAACATATTATGGAAAATCTCGAAATCGAAGAACCAGAATTGGCAGATGAAATCCGTAAGAAAATGTTTGTATTTGAGGATATCCTTACCCTCGATGACCGCTCCATTCAGCGCGTGCTGCGTGAAGTGGACAATAACGAGCTTGCGGTAGCCCTGAAGGCTTCCACGGAGGAAGTACAGACAGCGATCTTTAACAACCTTTCCAAGCGTCTGGTAACCATGATCCGGGAGGATATGGATTTTATGGGACCTGTCCGTATGAAGGATGTTGAGGAGGCGCAACAGAAGATTGTAAATGTTATTAGAAAGCTGGAGGATTCCGGCGAAATTGTAATCTCCAGGGGTGGAGGTGACGAGATCGTTGTCTAATGTGATCAAGGCGGCGGCCATTACATACACAAAGGAAAAACGCACAATTGATTCCAATCTGAGGGAAGTGGGATTTACCCGCCTGGCCGTGGAAAAGCACGCTAGTGTAAAAGAGGGCACTACTCCTTCTTTGGACGGCTTTGAACCCGGTATCGGGAGATTTTTTGCCGATAAGACCAAGGGGGAAGCTATGGAAGTTGCAGAATCTGAAAAGGAGGAC
>CAMWUU010000251.1 GCA_947177515.1 uncultured Lachnospiraceae bacterium | reverse complement strand
GTTCCGCATATTCCCTCCCCACGCCCACCAACCACAAATGGCTTTCTGTCCGCTTTGCTCCCAGCAATCCATTTGGGGCGTTATCCGGGAATATGCTGTTTTAAGTTCCGCATATTCCCTCCCCACGCCCACCAACCACAAATGGCTTTCTGTCCGCTTCTCTCCCATTAGTATTAGTCTATTTCCATCATTGGCAGGTCGATTCCGCAGCGGAGTTTGTTTGCTTCTATGATCCGCACCAGTTCGGCATCGGTCATAACAGTGATCCTGCCCCCATCGTACTCTTTGTCCACCAATTCCTTGATGCAGGCCACAAGAGGATGACTCTTATCAATGGCCGACTCGCCCTTTAAATGGTAGAATGTGTTAATCCAGTGCGCAATTCCGGCAAGACCGGAGGTATTAGAAACGGATACCAGCACTGGGCGGTTTAAAAATTTCTCCGTATCAAATATATTATAAATCTCCTCATTTTTCAAGAGTCCATCCGCATGAATCCCGGCGCGGGTAACATTGAAATTCTTTCCGACAAACGGTGTGCGGTGCGGGATACTGTAACCAATCTCCCTTTTATAATATTCCGCCAAATCAGTAATCACTGTGGTATCCATGCCATCAAGCGTCCCTTTAAGCTGTGCGTACTCAAATACCATCGCCTCTAGCGGCGTGTTCCCCGTTCGCTCCCCAATCCCAAACAACGAACAGTTAACCCCACTCGCACCGTAAAGCCATGCTGTCGTGGAATTCGTAACCGCCTTATAAAAATCATTGTGTCCATGCCATTCCAAAAGTTCTGCGGGGACACCCGCATGGGTATTTAGCGCATAGATAATTCCCTGGACAGAACGAGGAATCACTGCACCGGAAAAATTCACGCCATAACCCATTGTATCACAGGCTCTAACCTTAACTGGGATACCGTACTCCGCACCAAGTTTCATCAATTCCAGGCAGAATGGAACTACAAAACCATGAATATCCGACCGCGTGATATCCTCTAAATGACAACGCGGGGCAACACCCGTTTCCAGACACTCGCGTACCACACTGAGATAATGGTTCATCGCCTGGCTCCTTGTCATTTTCATCTTATAAAAAATATGGTAATCAGAACAACTGACCAGAATTCCTGTTTCCTTCATACCAATCTCTTTCACCAACTGGAAATCCTGCTTATTCGCCCGTATCCAGGATGTAACCTCCGGGAACTCATAACCGCGTTCCATACATTTATACACTGCATCGCGATCCTTCTTACTGTATAGAAAAAATTCACTTTGACGGATAATTCCGTTTTTTCCCCCAAGCTGGTGCAGATAATCATATATCGTAACAATTTGTTCTGTCGTATACGGTGCACGGGACTGCTGCCCGTCACGGAATGTCGTATCCGTGATCCAGATCTCCTCCGGCATATTGTGCGGCACAATACGGTCATTGAATGCAATCTTCGGCACCTCGTCGTAGGGGAAAAGGTTGCGGAATACATTCGGCTCCTTCACATCGACCAGCTCATATATATGTTCCTCCAGGGAAAGCAGGTTGTTGTGACGGTTCAAATAAACTTTACGGTTCTGCATACTACAAATCCTCCGTTTTGCATCCGGCCAGGCTTTGGCCGTTATGTACTTGCTCTATTGTATACAATAATACGCGTATTGTCAAGTATACGGAAAAAATTCTTTCATTTGTTAAAGTACTGCCGCATATATCCTGCCTATTTTATTCATGATGATGCCCATGACCATGGGAATTCCCCTTCCCTGCCGGCTCCCCTGTTATCTCCTTACCCTGCTGGTTCGTTTTATCCTCCACTTCCTCCTGATTTGGCTGACTGGTCGGCTCCCCATGCTCCTTTTCTCCTTCCTGCCATCCGCAGCCCCGCCCTGCCATCTCCCTTAGCTCATAAACGGAATGTTCCCTGCAAGCTTCAAAATCAGCTTCTGGGTCAATCTCTATTAATTCTGCGATGGCAAGATATTTCGCTGGGCTAAGCTGCTTTTCTGTGGCACAGTGCTTCACCTCTTTTGTAACCGCATAAACATCGGAAGGAATTACACAGCCCTGCTCCCGGCAACTCTGTGCAACCGCCTGCTGTAAAACCTTTAGCATATCCCCTTCCCTGCCTGCCTCATCAGTCTGAAGTGTAACGCACAGCAGGGCATCCTCCCTGAAATATCCCTCCTGACCCATTGCGGTAAGCAAACGCCCCACAGCCTCCCGATAGCTGATATAAGCCACATCAATATATTTCAGGATCTCCTGCCCCTCATCGTTGTACGCATGGGAAGCGATCACCTTCCCAAAACGGTTTACCAACAACTCGACGGACGGATTCACATCAAAGTCGATATAGGCAACCGGCGTAAAATACGCCCGATAAAAAATTCCCCCGAAAAAGAAAAGCAGTAAAAGACAGACGACACAGGCAGCCGCCCGCTTTAAGCGCTGCCTCCTTCTTCTCGCCCCCGCCCGGATTTCCGCTTTCAGGTAACTGGTGGTATTTTGCATTAAATCCTCCTCGGCACAAATCTTTCCAAAAACTTCAAATGCCTTACGATTCAATAAAATCACCCCCCAGCTTTTCTTTCAATATTTTCCTTGCACGTCCCAACCATGTATAAACCGTATTTTCTTTCCGGTGCATAATCGCTGCAATCTCTACGGCGGAATACCCCTCGTAATAAAACAGATATAAAACATCCCTATATTTTTGTGGCATCCCCGAGATACAGCGAAGTAATTCCCCTTCCTCCTCCTGTATGTAAAACGGTTCAAAATCCAGTCCCTCCAGTGAGGATACCCGCCTTCTAAACGGGCTGCGAAGCATATCCCGGCAGACATTGACCGCAACCCGAATAAGCCATGCCTTTTCATGGGCATGGCTCTCAAAATTCTCATCATGGAGGACATATTTTAAAAAAACTTCCTGAAATGCATCCTCCACATCCTCGTATTTTTTCAGATGCATAAAGCATATGCGGCGGATCATATCCGCATAAAGCTCCACCGCATGCTCTGCCGCTTCCTCAGTTCTCATAGACACCCCGGTTAATCCCTAGGTCTAGTGGCAATGCCCCCCACGCCGATACAAACGGGTACTCGTACTCGCCCCGCAATTCTCGCTGCAAGGCAGGCAAACCACCCCATCATGCTCATGTTCACAGGTCAGCAAACAGCCTTCCACATCGCAGGTTTCATGATAATCATGCCCATCCCCGATATAATGCCCACAATAATAAGTACCATCATGCTTATGCAGTCCCACGGTATGGCAATCCTCCACATCGCAAAGTTCATAGGTAACTGCCTGGCGCTTGCCATGGCAACCGCCGCCCCCATGTCCATGCGCCCATGCACCCACACCGGATGTTCCCGCTACAAGCGCTGTGGATAATGCCAATAACAGAACTACCTTTTTCTTTTTCATACCAATGCCCCTTTCTTTACGTTATTTTAACGCCAATCAACATCCTAACCTCAGTCAATTTTGACCCCGGTCAACAATAACCACCGCCTGTTTCACGGCCTCTATTAACTAATACGTTCCATCCCCTAAAATCCTTTCATACCTTAAAGGAAAATTTTACACGTATATTTCTTTTTACTTTTTCATACCTTATCCCAAGAAAAACTTTATTATGAGGCTTTCATGAAATGGCTTTTTTCCTTTCTTAATTCCTACGGGATGCCCGCCATGCTGCTTTTAATCCTGCTAGAATATGCTTGTTTTCCTGTTTCTTCTGAGATCGTGCTGCCCTTTTGCGGCGCACTTGCGGCCAGGCAGGGATTCTTTTATCCCCTCCTCATCCTGCTCTCCGCCATCGCCGGGTTACTTGGCACCACACTCTGCTATGTGGTTGGACGCATTGGAGGCAAACCGCTCCTTGACCGGATCATGAAACGTTTCCCAAAGACCCGCCGGGGACTTGAAATCTCATTTACATACTTCCACAAAAAAGGAGCACAGATTGTACTACTTGGCCGCTTTATACCACTGTGCCGGACTTACCTGGGTTTTGTAGCTGGTGCAATGTGCCTCCCCCTCCCCATCTACCTTAGCTACTCCTTTATTGGAATCTTCTTCTGGAACGCACTTCTCTGCGGACTGGGCTATTTCCTGCAAGACAACTGGCCAGTGGTAACAAGCTGGTATACAAGATATAAAAATATACTCATTCCGGCACTTGCAATTTTGCTTCTGTTTGTGATCGCAGCAAAACTCGGAAAAAAGACAGAAAAACAGTGCTAAAATCCGATATTTTCTTACAAATTTTCCCAAAACATTGAAATTGGAAAAGGAACATGCTAAATAACCAACAGAATGGGATATCTGGCACTTAAAAAGAAAAAAGCAATCGCACAACTTTTCCGGGGTACTTACCAGCTAACCAAGTAAGTACCCTTCCCCGTCCTCCGACTGCTTTCCCTTCCTTTTTCCTTCTTTCCTGTTATGATACTCTATTTTTCTACTTTTACAGCAAATTGAATATCATCAGCAAAAACTGCAAAATAATATTAACAACTATAACGGTCACAATAACCTTCACCACAGTTTTTGACCCACCGGTTTTTACGGTGGTCTGTCCGCGTTCCACCGCCTCGCTGGCAAGCACTGCCCGGCGCGGCGCGCCTGTCCGCTGACCTGCCCCCATTTGGTTTCCCGTCTGCTGACCCACACCCATCTGGTTTCCCGCTTCTGCCGCACCTGCTACACTCCCGGTTCCACCACCTTGTACTGCCTGGACAGTCGATGATACAGAAGCCTGCGTATTTAATTCCGCTGACATCTGCGCTACTACCGGTTTCCTTACCCATGAACCACAAAAATCACATTTCCCCTTGCCCTTGATTTCATGGTCGCAAAAAGGACATAGCATCTTCTGCATTGCCAACCCTCCTATTATTGTGTTAAGCCCTAAGATCCCCTATCATATCAAGCACAGCCTGTCTGGAAGCCTCCTCATAATGCTCCTCACCAAATTTCGCATACTGTTCCTGCTTATAAGCCGCAATAATACCGCGGGAAGAATTAACCAGCGCACCCAGCCCGTCCGCATTAAAAAAGTGCACCAGATCCTTGCCCCTGCCGCCCTGCGCGCCATAACCAGGCACCAGGATATAAGCTTTTGGCATCAGTGCACGCAGGATTTTTCCCTGCTCCGGGTAAGTTGCACCTACCACGGCACCTACCGCGCTATAACCGCAAGCACCCATGCAGTCTGATCCCCACTCATTAACCTTTTTCGCCACATGCTCATAAAGCGGCTTCCCTTCAATTAACCTGTCCTGGAATTCGCCGCTTGATGGATTCGAAGTCTTCACCAATACAAAAATACCTCTCCCCTGCTCCCTGCATACATCAGCAAAAGGCTTCACGCCGTCCGTTCCAAGATAAGGGTTCACCGTTACAAAATCTTCCAAAAACCCACGCAGCACGCGGTTCCCAACCTTCACCGTACCAATATGCGCCGCCGCAGAAGCTGCCGAAGTCGAACCCATATCCCCCCTCTTTACATCCCCGCTCACCACCAGTCCCGTTTCC
>CAMWUU010000250.1 GCA_947177515.1 uncultured Lachnospiraceae bacterium | reverse complement strand
CATCCCAAGGGATTTCCGGGAGCAAAGCGGACGGAAATTCCTTGGGAACGGGGGGCAGGCGGTGCATTTGCGGTACTCATATAAAGAAAGGAAAACAATCCTATGGCATCTAACCCAATCCTGAAACTGGACTACCCTGACATTGATGTAATTCGCGTCGGGGATACCTATTATATGGTCAGCACCACAATGTATTTCATGCCAGGCGGCGTAATCCTGCGCTCCTATGACCTGGTACACTGGGAAATCGCCTCTTATGTCTTTGACGCATATGAGGACACCCCAGCAGCGCGCCTCTTAGACGGACAAAACATCTACGGGCAGGGCATGTGGGCAGCTTCCCTGCGCCACCATAACGGCATGTTCTATATCTGCTTCATCGCTAATGACACGCACAAAACCTATCTCTACCGGTCAGAAAACATCGAAGGTCCCTGGAACCGGCAGTATATCGAAGGATTCTACCATGACTGTTCCCTCCTATTTGACGACGATAACCGCGTTTATCTTGTCTACGGCAACACCGATATCTATCTGACCGAACTAAAACAAGACCTCACCGGTCCGAAAGAGGGGGGACTTTCCCGACTGCTAGTATCCGACAACCGCAGCAAGGTCGGACTCGGCTATGAAGGTTCGCATATATATAAAATTGCAGGAAAATATTACCTTTTCCTGATCCACTGGCCAAACCACGGAACCCGCCGGCGCACAGAAGCCTGTTTTGTTGCCGATTCCCTAGATGGCACCTTTGTCGGCCGGGATGTAGTAGATGATGATATGGATTATTTTAACTCAGGCGTTGCACAGGGCGGCATTGTTGATACGCCGGATGGCTTGTGGTATGCCATGCTTTTCCAGGATTACGGCGCACTCGGACGTATTCCCGTGCTCATTCCGGTCACATTCCAAAATGGCTTCCCGGTCTTCGGACACCCATCCGGACGGCCTGGTAAAATCCCGCGGAAAGTAAAACCGGTAAGTACAAGACCGGGGTACCACTATGAACCACTATATGGCGGTGACGATTTTCGCTATTCGCCGGGGGTGGATGGAAAAATCCATTTGAAAAAGTTCTGGCAGTGGAACCATATCCCCGAGGAAAGCCTTTGGAATATTGGCATGACACTGCTTCCGGACGAACTGATTTCCCCCTCTGCCTACCATAATATACACTGCTATCAGATCACCAGTGGAAAACTCTGCAGGAACCTGACACAGGCCAGCAATACCCTAACACAGCGCCTTGCCGGGGCAGTAAGCACTGTGACGGTCACATTAAACGGCGTTGCCCTAAAAGACGGGGATTTTGCTGGACTATGCGCCCTGCAAGGCTACTATGCCTTTATTGGTCTGACCAGGGAGGAGGGAAAATACTTTATTGTAGTACAGGAACGCTGCCGCGATATTACTTCCCAGCCAGAAAAAGAAAACTATGACAGTATAGAAACAGCAAGAATCTCCACTGATTCCCCCTATGTCACACTAAGGCTTACCGCCTGTTTCCGCGATATGCAGGATACCACCTCATTCTTTTATCGGATACCGGGCGGACAAACAGGGGTTAAGGAATTAGATCACTCTTTCCAGGCACTGGGCCAGCCACACAAACTTTATTTTACGCTCGATCATTTTACTGGCTGCCGGGCAGGGCTCTTTCTGTATTCCACAAAAGAAACTGGCGGATCCGCCGATTTTGCCGACTTCCAGTTTGAAGTGGAAGAATCCTAAACCTTACGCCCTTATATTGATTTCCCCACTGACAGCATGTCAAACGGCATGGCATAATGTCCCCGACAGAATCATATACTGCTTCCAAACAGGATTGGTTTTGCGGCGGGCATCATGCCCCTGCAGGGGGCATATGAAAAACAAACTTATCTTAGGAACTTTATTTCTGACTGTTACGGGCTTTATTACCCGCATCATCGGTTTTTTTTACCGGATTTTTCTTTCCAATGCGCTCGGTGCCAGACTGCTCGGCATTTATCAGTTAATCTTCCCAGTCTATGGTGTCTGCTTTACACTATTTGCTTCCGGCATCCAGACTGCGGTTTCAAAGCAAGTTGCGGAACGGGAAGCCATCGGGGATACGGGTGGGACACACCACATCCTTGGCACTGGCATCTTAATCTCCGTTATTAGCGCGCTGGTGACGGCAGTCCTAGTCTTCTTTGGCGCTCCCTTTATCGCGGATACTTTCCTAAAGGAACCGGAATGTGCCAAAAGCCTTAGCCTGCTCGCGCTCTCCTTCCCTTTTTGCGGGATTACTTCCTGTATCCATGGCTACTGCTACGGTTTAAAAAAATCATTTCTACCTGCTACCTCACAGCTTGTTGAACAAAGTATGCGCGTGGTCTTTCTTTACACAGTTTCCGTTTCCATCCCGGTCACCTGCGAACTCGCAATCGCTGCACTGGTTGCAGGGGAACTGGCTTCCTGCCTCTACTGCATAACTGGGAACTTCCTGCTGCAAAAAAAGAAAAAGACAGAAAAAACAACGGGAAAAAAGGAAAGCAATATTACTTTAAAACTCCTCTCCATGAGTCTTCCTCTGACAACCAACCGGCTTTTTATCAATATCCTACATAGCTTTGAAGCTTTTTTGGTTCCGCTTGCACTGCGCCGTTTCGGACTTTCACGTGATGGGGCATTAAGCATCTTCGGCATCCTCTCCGGAATGACAATGTCTTTTTTAATGTTCCCGGGGACACTGACCAATTCGCTCTCCGTCCTGCTTTTACCTGTAATCTCCGAATCCGCCGCAAGGGATAACACGCGCACGCTCTCCCGCTCCACGGCTTCCGCAGTCAAATACAGTGTGCTGCTTGGTGTATGCGCTGGCTTCACCTTTTTCTTTTTCGGGGAAGAACTCGGGATTACCGTATTCTCAGAGGAACGCGCGGGCAGCTACCTAAAAAACCTTTCCTTCCTCTGCCCGTTCCTCTATGTTTCAACCACCTTCTCAAGCATTTTAAACGGGCTTGGGAAAATGAACCTCACCTTCCTTTCCTCCGTACTTGGCCTGTCCTTACGCGCCCTGCTATTTGCCACGCTTATCCCCCGGCTGGGAATTTATGGGTATTTTGTCAGCTTACTTGCCAGCCAGCTTTTTCTTACACTGTTTGAACTGATCATGGTTAGAAAAAGCATCCACTTTCCATTCGATGCGGTTAATACCCTGCTCAAACCCTCACTCCTCCTGCTTGCCTGTGCATCCTTTTTCCGCAAGCTATACGAATTCCTGACCGTGCAGACTGAAATGTCCCATCTTCTGCTTCTTGCGCTGTGCGGCATCCTGCTCGCCCTTTCCACACTCGGACTCTTCCTTGTAACGGGCGTATGCAAAAGAGGGGAACTTACTGGGACAAAATAAATATCATCCCTTTTTGCCAACGATTTCCGCTTCCATAATCATCATCCGATACGCTTTATTTTGCGCTGCACAAAACGGCCAGACAATATCAAAATAATTCCGAAAATGAATGCTCCCTCCTGCATCCAAGCGCTTCAGGTCCTCGGCAGCCTGCCAGGCACCCGTTACATAAGAATCTGGGACGGCATACCATATGCCGTCCCGGGATACCGCGCGGCACAGTTCATAGCCAAGGAATGCCTTTTCCTTTGTGGCTAAAAGAATAAAATGATTCAACTGCCTGGCCAGATATATACTCTCCCTTTCAATCCGCCGGAACAAATTAACCCTCTCCTCCTGCCACCAATAAAAAAAACTGGAAATATCCGTGTTTTCCCATTGTCGCACCCTGCTGCACAACTCATCCCCCACTGCATCAAGCATCCATGCTGGCGCGCTGCCAAGCTGACTATGTACGCCAAGGGCAACCGTATAATCAAATTGTTTTTGTGGAAATGCTGGCACATATGCCCAACTTTTCCCATAGATACCAGACAATATTTCTTCTGCTTTATAAACTGCACTATATGGATCTTTCCCATCCCATACCCGCAAAAACGCCTCCGCAAATGCAATCAAGTCCTCCGCTGTAATTCCGGTAAAATCCACAGGGAAAACTATTAACTGCTGCGACGCTTTTCCGCCTTTACCCCTTTCAAAATCACCATATTTTTCCAGTCCCTCCCACATTGCCTTCTCGTCCACATCAAGGAGTGTCACCTGTGAAAAATGTCCTAAAAGCCGCCCCAGATCCAGATCATTACACCGACCCGCACCAAAGATTGCAAGCGAGGTTCCCCGTTTGCTGTTCCCTATTAAATAATCCGTCACCTGGCTGCGGTAGCCACACCATTCTTCCCAGGCATGTGGCAGAATCTGGCTGGCAAGGAAAGCCTCATAAAGTGCTGCCCCACGTCCCTTAGATACCAAAGATCCGCTCCGTATTTTCCCTCGCCGCCAAAATCAGCTCCTCCTCCGCAACTTTCATGTATTTTGCAAGCTCCCTCGCAACATGGACTATGTTTTCTGGGACATTGGTGCGTGCAAGTCCTGGCACATTGCGCGGCACCAGGTACGGCGCGTCCGTTTCCAGTAATATCCTTTCTAGCGGTATGGCACGCACCGCTTCGCGCAAAACCCCAGCACGGCGGTCGTCACAGATCCATCCAGTAATCCCTATTGAAAAACCCATGGAAAGATAGCGCTCTGCTGCCTCCCGGTTTCCAGTGAAACAATGTACTACCGAACGCTTACAGATCTCCCGATGCTTTTTAAATCGCGCCACAAAATCTTCTTCTGCCGCACGCTCATGCAAAAACAGCGGTTTACCCAGTTTTTCCGCAAGGACAATATGCTTTTCAAGACAGCGGATCTGGTTTTCTTTCGTGGAAAACATCCGGTCATAATCCAGACCACATTCACCAATAGCAACAATTTTTTCATTTTGCGCAACAAGCTGCTCCATCCGCCTAAAATCTTCCTGCTTTGCCGAATCCGCATTGTGTGGGTGGATCCCCACTGTTCCATAAACTGGGTGTGTCCGGACAAAAGTATTAATCTTCTCATTTTCTTTTTGATTGGTACCCGTCAAAATACAGACCACACCACATTCCGCCGCATTGGAAACCACCTCTTCCGGATCTGGGAACTGTCTGCAAAACAGATTCAATCCGATATCATAATATTTTATATTATCATATTTTCCTTCCATAAAAATCCCCTCCACATAGTATTTATAATAACCACAATGATGATTCACTAAAATGATAAAACACTAGGAATCCACTCCATCCACAACCCCTACCCCAAAAATATTGGCACCGGACATCGACCAGTCCATATTCACATATCTTACCATTATTATTATTCCCCGTCAATATACCAGTAAAAAAAGGCAAAGAAAAAGAAATAGACATTGTCCTTTTGATATGATATAATATTTTTACAATCTTTCGTGGGAGGTAGGAAAATGACGGATAGCGAAAAACTCGATTTATTGATTTCAGAAATGCAAGGCATGAGAACCGAGATCGGGGACATAAAGACCGAGATTGGGGACATGAAAACCGAAATTGGGGACATGAAAACCTAGATGGGGAAAATGAAAACCGAAATCGGGGAAATGAAACCCGATATGGGGGAGATGAAAACAGATATAGCGGAAATT
>CAMWUU010000249.1 GCA_947177515.1 uncultured Lachnospiraceae bacterium | reverse complement strand
AACCGGAAAGGGGTATGGAATGATACTTGCAATCGATGTTGGCAATACAAATATTACAATCGCCGTATTAAAAGATGGCGGGGTGGAGGCAAGTTTCCGCCTTACAACACGCACACCGCGCACTTCGGACGAGTTTGGCGTACAGTTTTTGGGGCTGCTTGAGGCAAGGCAGATGGTTCCGGCGCAAATTAAGGATGTGATCATCTCATCCGTTGTACCGGGTGTGATGTACTCGCTAACAAGCAGCATCATTAAATATTTTGGGAAGGAACCGATGATTGTTGGCACCGGAATCCGAACTGGGATCAAGATTATTACAGGAAACCCAAGGGAGATTGGTGCGGATCGTATTGTGGATGCAGTGGCGGCATATGAACTTTACGGCGGACCGGTCTTTGTAATCGATTTCGGGACGGCGACAACTTACGACCTGATCCTTGCGGACGGGGCGTTTGCGGCGGGTATTACCAGCCCGGGCATAGCCATCTGCGCGAATGCGCTCTGGAACGGGACAGCGAAGCTTCCGGAGATCGAGATTAAAAAACCTGCCTCCATCCTTGCGAAAGAAACAGTCAGCAGCATGCAGGCGGGGCTGGTGTATGGCTATATCGGGCAGACGGAGTATATTATCAGGCAGGTAAAAAAAGAAGCCAATTTGCCGGATCTTAAGGTCGTGGCCACGGGCGGGCTTGGCAAGATTATCTCGGACGAAACAAAGCTGATTGATGTGTATGATCCGATGCTGACCATGAAGGGACTCTGGTGTATCTACCAGAGGAACTGCACCGGGCAGCAGGAGAAGCACCCGGTCGGGTAAAATCGTGCAGAAAGCAGAAAATACGGGCGATTCCGGGAGGAAAAGACCTGGTTTGTCGAAATCTTTCACACGAAAAATCTTTCCAAATTTGGAAAAAGATGGTATATTGGAATTGCCGAAAAATGGAAATTCCAATATACCATTTTTTTGGACAAAAGTTGACAGTAAAAATGTGGCAGGCTTCGGGTGTAAAAGGTACAATATGTTTTTTTGGTTGACAGGCCGGCGCATGGACAGCAAAACAAAAATGGAGGGATTTATTATGTTACAGGAATGGTTGACGAACGGGGTGTTTCTTTATCTGATGGCTGGGGTATGCGGTGCGGGTGCGGTGCTGAAAGTTTTATTGTCCGCCTACTATAACCGACAACTTCACTGGACGCAGAAGATGGACAAGGCAAGAAAAAAATGGCTGGTCAGAATGCGGCAGGATTATGAGGACTGCATGGACGAAAACGGCAGGGTGAACAACGTGGATATCTTTGTGGATAAGTACATAGAAGGGAAAAAATTCATGGGGATATTGTTATCCACATGGGATAAGATTGGTGGACAAGCATGGATATTATGCGCGGGATTACTTGCGGTTTCTGCGGTGTCTAGCGTTTTTTACCAGGTGGAAAGGGAGGCTGTGCTGTTTACTTTTTTTATTGGAACATGGACCGTGATTGTGGATATTGTGGTGGATAATATCGCAAATCTTGGGGAAAAAAAGAAACAGATCAAACGCAATCTTGTGGATTATTTTGAGAACCGGATGGGTTTGCCGGAGGATGATATGCTACCGGAGGAAGAGATTTTTGAAGAAGCATCTTATATGAATGATTTTGGTGAAGATGGAGAGGATACTGTTTTGGATGATGTTTCATTCTCCCGGGATGGCAAAACCGGGGCGAATGCCTATACGGCTTCGGCAAAGTCCAGCCAAAACAGATTGGAGGGTGCATCACAGCAGAGTGCGGCACTGGAGGAGGAAAGTTTTGGCCAGGATATGGGAAGGAGCGGGAAAGCAGCCCCGAAGTTTTACGTAGCAGGACGCAGGGCGGGACAGGAGATGGAGGAAGAAGGTGGAAAGAACAGCAGGGCAAACAATATGGGTGGCAAAACCGAAGAGCAGTCCGATAAAAAGATGCGCAGGGAAAGCAAAAAAGATATGATGGCACGCAAAAAGCGGGAGCATATGAAGTATGAGTTAAAGCGTGAGATTTCACAGGACACGGGTAGGGATGAAGAGATTGCAGGCTCGCAGGAGGCAGCCCTAGATAGTGAAGCACTCGGGCAGGGGGCACAGAAAACCCCGTCGAGGGAGGCAGTTGAGCAGTTGGCCGCTGCGCTTGAAATGCTGAAAAGGGAAAATGCCCTGGATGAGGCTGCCCCGCTGTTGGCGGCGCAGATTGGGAAGGATCAGGAAAACGGTGCATTGATTGAGGAAGTGCTGCGGGAATTTTTAGTTTGAGAGTAAGATTCGTTACAGAATCGGAAATTGTCAGAAAAAAAGATTGCAAGGATATGGTTATTCTGGTAAAATAAGGGTAATGGTATGGGATCCCATCCAATTTGGGACATTTTTTTAAGGTTCGGGAGATGGGGGGATTGCATGCGATAAGCCGAAACGAAACAAATGGGAAAAGGAGAGTATGACCATGGCGAACGTAACATTTGATTACAGCGCAACCAAAAAATTCATCCGGGAGGATGAGGTATGCTACATGAAGAAAGCGGCGGAAGCGGCGCGGGCGGAGCTTCTTGCAAGAACCGGTGCAGGGAATGATTTCCTTGGCTGGATTGATTTACCGGTAAACTACGATAAGGAAGAATTCGCACGCATTAAAAAGGCGGCGGAAAAAATCCAGGGGGATTCCGAGGTGCTTGTAGTAATCGGGATCGGCGGTTCCTATCTCGGTGCGCGGGCGGCAATCGAGTTCTTGCGCCATAGCTTTTATAATTCTGTATCAAAAGAAGTGCGTAAGACACCGGAGATCTATTATGTCGGAAACAATATCAGCAGCACTTATATTACACATCTGATGCAGGTTATCGGAAACCGTGATTTCTCAGTTAATATTATCAGCAAGTCCGGAACCACAACGGAGCCGGCAATTGCATTCCGTGTATTTAAGAAAATGTTAATTGAGAAGTACGGTAAGGCGGAGGCAGCAAAGCGCATTTATGCGACGACTGATAAGGCAAGGGGAGCGCTGAAAAACCTTGCGACGGAGGAAGGATATGAGAGTTTTGTTGTCCCGGACGATGTCGGCGGGCGCTTTTCGGTGCTGACGGCGGTTGGACTTCTCCCGATCGCAGTCAGCGGTGCGGATATCACTGCGTTAATGGAAGGCGCGGCAAGTATGCGTGAGAAATGCCTGAACAAGCCTTTTGAGGAAAATGACTCCATGCTATATGCGGCGGTGCGCAATATCCTGCTTCGCAAGAACAAATCCATTGAAATTCTCTGCAATTATGAGCCATCCCTGCACTATGTTGGGGAGTGGTGGAAGCAGCTTTACGGCGAGAGCGAGGGGAAGGATCAGAAGGGAATTTTCCCGGCGGCTGTGGATCTGACGACAGATCTTCATTCCATGGGGCAGTTTATCCAGGACGGGCAGCGCACAATGTTCGAAAAAGTGATCAATCTTGAAACCCCTACCTGTGAGGTTATCCTGGAAAAGGAGGAAGTTGACTTAGACGGCCTGAATTACCTTGCCGGCAAGAGTGTGGATTTTATTAATAAGAGCGCGATGAAGGGAACTAGACTGGCACACACGGACGGCGATGTACCGAACCTCCTAGTCAACCTTCCGGCGCAGACGGAATTCTCACTTGGCGAGTTATTTTATTTCTTTGAGTTTGCATGTGGTATATCCGGGTATCTGCTCGGGGTGAACCCGTTTGACCAGCCGGGTGTGGAAAGTTACAAGAAAAATATGTTTGCACTGCTTGGGAAGCCTGGGTTTGAAGAACTGGGCAGGGAACTGCAAAAAAGGCTGTAAAATAACAGAATTATAACAGAATGTATAGGGAAGGGCTGTTGACAAAAAACAGCCCTTCTTTTTCAACTGGAACCTGTGCGTCGTTAGGGGAATCAGGCAATAATGGACAAAATACTTAAAAAGGCGGGTTAAGGGAAGGGAAAAAATTGCCGATATAAGAGAGGACGGGGCAGAAGTTTTTTGCTACCGATAAAGAATAATAAGGAGGGCAGGAAAATGATTTGCGGCGATATTTTTTACGGTTCCCAGTTTAGTAAGGAAGGTTTTAGCAGGGGGCAGGTAAAAGGTCTTAGCGAAGCAGAAGCGGCAAGGAGTAGGGCGAGGCTGTTTCAGGAGGAAGAAGAGGAAGCAGCGGTAAAGCACGGGAAACAAAACCTTATTGACGATGCAAGAGCGGCGGGGGGAGAAAATGGGAAGGCGATGCCCAAAACAGAAACCGAGAGCAGGATTGTGGTAAAGCCGGACGGTACAAAGATGCTTGTTATCACAGTGCGCTGCGGACAGAGTGTCCGGGTAAAAAGTCTGAAGATTTCCGATCCGGATGATCCGGTCAACAAGCAAACAAAGCAAGAGGGGGAAAGGGACTGCCCAGAAACAAAGCCGCAGGTTGTGGAGGTGAAAAATACGGAGCTTTCGCAGCCGGAAAATGAGCAGATTAGCGGGATGGAAAGCCTGGCTAGTGCTGCGGCAGCAAATGCCTAAAGGACGAAGGAAGCAAGATGAAATTGGCAGTTTTGTTTCCGGGGGTCGGTTATCATGTGGATAAGCCATTGCTCTATTATGCAAAACTTTGATTGTGCACTTAAAAATGCATTAGGCTTACTTGAGCGGGTGGAATGGGGAAAATACGGAGAAAACGGCTGGGTACCTTTGTGGTGGGCCGTTCGAAGATAGAGGAGGAAAGCTATGAATCCTGCAGCAATGATTAAGCTAATGGGGGCAAAAAAGAAATTTGAGAAGAACCATCCGAAATTTTCCGCTTTCGCGAAAAAAATGTTGGAATGCGGGATAGAGGAAGGGACAATACTAGAAGTAACGATAATAAAACCGGGAGGGACTCCCGTCCGTGCAAATATAAAGGTACTCGACTCTGACCTTGACCTTTTGCGCGGGTTAAAGGAACTGTCTGAGGACGGGATATAAATGGATAGGGGCGGGAGGGAAGAAGTAAAAGTGGCATCATTTTCTTTTCATTGCGCGGATAAGTTGCATAAGTGCCGCAATCTCTTCCTCCGTCAGCCCGGACAGGTCAATTTCCTGGCGACGCTCTAGTCCGAGCAGATAGTCCGTACTGACATGGAAAATCCTTGATATATGGATCAGGATATCGTATGAGGGCAGACGCAGCCCATTTTCATAAGCGCTGATCACTGATTTTGTTACATCCAGCTTTCTTGCAAGTTCTGCCTGGGTCATATCTTCTTTGCGCCGCAGCGTGCGCAGTGTCATTCCAAAATCAACCATAAGAAAACCTCCTGGCGGTATCATACTATAGATATTGTACTCTAAAGGTTGTAAAAGTATTTAGATAGTTGACTTTTTACACTGAACAAAGTATAATGTCCACAGTGGGAAAAAGTAGAATTTTGATGGAAATTCGGTGTAAAAAAGGGATATTGGGGAAAAATGGGATGGACGGGAAGGAAACTTTTACAGGGCAAAAACAGCGACCAATGTTTCTTTTGTCAACTGTTAGTGAATATCAGAAATTATCTATATAGGGAGGCAAAGGAATGATCCGGGGAAAGAAATTAGTAATTGTCGGAGCGGGGGGACATGGGAAAGT
>CAMWUU010000248.1 GCA_947177515.1 uncultured Lachnospiraceae bacterium | reverse complement strand
TGAACCAACGGGGAATCTTGACGGTGAAAATGCGGAGCGGGTGATGGAAATCCTGCGCCTGTGTGTGGATGAATATAAACAGACCGTTGTGATGGTGACGCACGATAAGGATATGGCACAATATGCTGACCGCATGGTAAATATGAAGGATGGCAGGATTGTGATGTAAAACAGGGGTATAAAACAGCGGAAAGGAGGTTTTTTATGAAACAGTTGCTGTTACCGATGCTGCTTGGTAAAAAGAAGAAATATATCCCCCTTATCATCGGCGTTGCCATCTGTACCTTTTTTATTATATCGGTTGATACCATGTATCGGGGATACTGTGATTCGCAGATTGAGAGTGCCTATGGTTATAGTGGGGACTGGGATATCCGTATCCGCATCAACGGGGAGGATTATGGGCGTTTTTTTAAGGAAAGGGAGGGACTTGTACCGGTGGGCTTCCATTCTTCCACCTATAATCTGCGCCTGGGGGCGGTTCCGGAGGATATGTTATATGGGGACTGGAAGGATTTGGTCACAGATTATTATCTTGCCCTGTATGGGATCACGGGGGAAGAGAATTATGTGCTCCCATACCATCTAACACAAGGGCGCTGGCCGGAATCCGATACGGAACTTGTGATACCAAGCACAATGGTGCTGGGGGAGCACTCTGTTGCTGACAAAACAATTCAGATCGGGGATAAACTTGTGCTGGAATGTGGGAGGAGAAGGACACAGGGGGGCGTTTATACGCAGGAACAGATAACCGAACCAGAGGAATTTTTACTGGATGGGACAAAGGAATATACCGTTTGCGGTTTTATAGAGTATGAGGACTACCGGACGGATAAATTTGTTTTGTACGGATTTACGGGGCTTTCTAATACTGGGCAGTATGGGGGCGAGGAACTGATCCTGTACTACAAGCTTACGGAACCATCCGTAGCCAATCTGGATACCCTGCAAAGAAGCCTGGAGGGTGAACTGGGGGTTATGGAGGCAGAAAGTAATTTTTTTATCCGGCTGGCGCTTTCCATGGTTGAAAATTCCGATTACCTGCGCTCTGTAAGGCTTGGGCTTTATCTGTTTGAGGGGCTGCTGCTGGTGGTCGGGCTGTGCATTGCGGGGGCAAACCAGTATCAGAGCATCCTGGAAGAAAAACGCCAGATTGGTCTGTTTGATAGCATCGGGGCGAGCCGGAAACAATTGTCCGCGCTGTATTGTCTGACCAATGTCATTGCTATAGGGATTGCTTTTCTTTTCGCCTTTGTCCTGTATGGCATATTGATTTTGTTTGTTCGCACTTCCCTTGGGGCAAATCTCCGTAACAGTTACTTTCAGGCGGATTCCTATGCACCAGATTTTCGTGTTTGTATCCTTGTTATGGGGCTGATGACGGCAGGATTATTATGGATTACCCATCATCTTTTACAGATGCAGATTCCGCGCCGGAAAGATATTGGAAAGGAAAAGCGCCTGCGGGGGCAGACGGAGATTCATGGCATTGTGGAGCTTTCCGGCAGCAATAATCGGGCGATGCGGGCAAAATCTAGAGTCAGGGTACTAGTGTCCGTCATTGTACTGCTTCTGGTTCCGGTATTTCTTGCGATCTTCCAATCGGCTTACAGGGTTGGTTCCCAGTTGACCAGAAGCGGATCGGCGGATTTTTATATGCTGGTAGGGGGGTATGGTGATGCTAAGGTCGAAGAAGAAATGGATAGCAATCCCTATGTGAAACATTATCGAAGAAAAGTTGGAGGTAACCGGCATGTTCTGATCCCGGCGGAATTTATCCGGGAAGATGTTGTGGAACGCATTAAGAAAGTTTATAATTTTCCTGCAAACAAGACTGGACTTCAGATCTTTACAGAAAATAATGAGTACGACGAGTCCATAGGGATGATATTTGTGGACGAGGATTACTATAATGAGTTAAATGAGCTGAATGATGGTTCCATGCCCCCATACGAAGAATTTATCAGCGGTGATCATGGTATTATCTATGCTGTTTTCACTTTTTCGGATACAAAAGAACAGGTGGATGTTGGAAAAAGTGTGGCAGAGCATATGAAACGTATGGATTTGGAGCCATTTACGGAGGGGGAAATTCCTTTTTCTTTGGATATACTTGGCTCCATCCGTGAAGCACACATTAATGGCAATGAGGATTATCTTAGCTTTTACATCTATATACCTGAACACATCTACAAAACTTATGGCGAAAATATGCCACTGGCAACAAGCTATGGAATTGACGGATACAAGAACAGCTTGCCACAGCTTGCAAAAAGCCTGCAGGATATTGCACAGCGCTATAATGCCCATTTCCAGGATAATGTCACGGAAAGTAGCACGGCGAAGGATGCGCTTTGGATCCAGTATGTTACATGCCTTTCCTGTGCGGCCATTGTAGTTCTGATGTCGGTCTGTGTAATCAGTATTATGGGGAAAATTGACTTTGTGTCCCGGCAGCAGACTTATCATACTTACTGTATTCTCGGACTTGGTTTTTGGAAGGCGTTTGTCATACAATTACTGGAACATTTTTTTTCGTTCAGCAGTGCGGTACTGATTAGTATTATAATGCATTACTTTATGTTTTTTACTTTCCTGCGTGGGGTTTATGGTTATTATGGAATTTCACTGCGACATATCGGGATTCTTTATTTGTTCGTTGTGCTTGGGATGGCTGTGATCTTGTTGGTAAATGCCCTTCATGTTACCAGGCAGCGGTTTGGGAAAAGCAGGCTCCCAGATTAACATGGCTTCCTGTACCTAAAAGATACCAGAAAACACCGGATCGGCTGCGGCATGTTACCCATACGCCGGGTGGGACGGTGGAATATGCCGTGCCGATGATGAAGGCAGGTAAGTTTTCTGCCCGGGAAATTGCGGAATATACAGAGTTTGCGGAGGTGGAACTGCTTTCTTGGTGCCATTGCCTTTAAAGCCCGGTTTTATGCTGGAACATTTGTGGATTGTGAGAAAGTATTTGACGGAATCAAAATGGCAAATTAATTTAGGGAGGAAATAAAATATGAAACAATATAATTCGTTTATAAAAAGTTTTTCTATTATGCTTCTTGGCATATTATTAATTACTGGGTGTGGCAAGAATAAAGAAGGTAATGTAATGCAGTTGGGGAGTACCTGTTTTGGGGATTATGCAGTAGCAGTATCCGGGAAAGACGTAATCTATACCAAAAATGCAGATCAATTTTCAATACAGACTTCCGCATTCCCAGTGGAATCAAATTATTGTGCAATTTATGATGATAAACTGTATTATACGGATGCCAAAATCGGATATGAAAACGGGGAAGTAGAAGGTGGAAACTGCACAATTCTTTGCTGTAACCTGGATGGGAAAGGAGCAGAAAAAATACTTGAATTGCAAGATGCCAGTTATCTGAATGCATATATTCAGGAAGGGATACTTTATTGTATTTGGGAAACTTCGGAGGGAGAAGCAAAAGAGGTGGTAGTCATCCTTTCATCCGGGGAAATTATGGAGATTGAAACAGGTAGGGCTGTCCGTGCAGTAAATAAAACAGGTTATTATTTCGAAGAAGAGAATCAAATCTATTATTGCCCTTATAAGGATTCTGAAAAAACATTGTTCTGTGAGTCGAAGGGAGAAGTAATTTCGTTATATTTTAATGGTGAAAACCTTTGTGTGCTGTCTGAAAAAGAGAATACTACAGACCTGTCTGTTTATAATGCGGACGGAACCTGTATCAAAAATTATGAGAACCTTGAAACAATTGAAGAATCCAGGGGAAAATTTATAAATATGGTAAAATCGGAAGGGGATATTTTGTATTACGAACTGGCTGGGGATAAAATGGATGGCAGCAATTGCAATCTGATTCGGCTTGATTTAGACAGTGGAACAAAGGAGATTTGTGGAACATGGTATATACCATAAACCGGATAAGAACGTCGGAATGATAATCATTGCAGACTTGCTTGAAGTAATAGAGTGGGACATAAAAAAACATCCAGTTAATAAATCATTCAGAGTAAAGGGGTGGTAATAGACCCCTATTGAGTAGTCAAGCTACAGGTAAAAAATCAAAAGTCCATCGTACCAGAATGCATTAAATCACAGAATAAGAAAAAGGAAAGGAATATGTTGTTTTTGCTTCTATAGTAAACATCATGTAGGGAATTATGAAAAAAAATATTATTATGATTGCTTCAATGCTAACATGCATAGGAATTATTATTGCCTGCATTTTGATCAGCAATTCTAAAAAAGTAACATATAATACAGTTGCAGCAGAACGTATTGTATTGGCTGAAAATTTTGAAACATTAGAAGAAGAAAGCGACCTTATTGTCCGGGTGCGGGTGCTTGAGGGAAAGGAAAATGTGTTGGTGGAGGCACCGGGAGATCAGGGAGGGGTTTTGTATGGATATACGTTAACAAAACTGGATGTCCTGGATGTTTTGAAAGGGAACCCGGTTAGTGAACCGATCTCCATAACAGAAGAATATTATACAACAAAAGATATGGGGGGAACTATTATATGGACGCAGGGAAACTATCTTCCAGCAAAGGAGGGAGGGGAATATATCTTTTTCCTGAAAGCATATGAACCAGGTTCAAAATATGAAGGACTGTATTTCCCGGTAGATTTGGAGAGGGGAAAATATGTGACGGAACTTCCAACGCTTTATTCGGCAGAATCAAATAATATATCCGCAAAAGTGCTGGAACTGAAAAGTGATGAAAATATTATGGAGTACTGGAAATGGTATGAGCAGGTTGCAGAAAAGTATATGAAATAAAGTGATAATAAGATTTTTTTGATCATTGTAACGTCTGTTAAATAAAAATAGTTACTAGCTTGCATTATAAGGAATTTTATTATGAAGGGATTAAAGGTAAAATTTATCGCGTTCACAGGTATTTTAGCGTGAATCACCGTCGCATTGGCCGATCCATACACGGTAGATATCATATCTTGGAGCTACCACTAAACCGCCATGGTAGCAGGCTGGGATGTTAGCAGCATCCCAGCCTGCTTGGTCTGTCTGACAGAAAGGAAAAAACAATGTTAATTGAATTAAACAATGTGGTAAAACAATACGGTCGGGGAGAAAATGCCGTATGTGCTCTAAGGGATGTAAGCCTTGCGATTGACCGAAATGAGTTTGTCGGAATTATGGGGAAAAGTGGATGCGGCAAAACAACATTAATCAATATTATGGCAACCATCCTCCTGCCGGATTCTGGCACATACAATCTGGATGGCAGATCCGTAAATGAATTCAGTGAACCAGAACTTGCCGCTTGCAAACGAAGAACAGTAGCAGTGGTCTTTCAGAATTACAACCTGGTGGAAGAATTAACTGTACAGAATAATATTATTCTTCCATATATTTTTGACAAAAGGGAGTATGACCATGAATATTTTAATAAAATTGTGGAGGAACTGGGAATTGGACAGAATATCCATAAATATCCGGCACAGCTTTCTGGCGGGGAAAAACAGCGCGCCGCGATCGCACGTGCGCTTCTGGTTCAACCGAAAGTAATCCTGGCGGATGAACCAACGGGGAATCTTGACGGTGAAAATGCGGAGCGGGTGATGGAAATCCTG